>NZ_JBHMIM010000057.1:0-44207 GCF_048060115.1 Micromonospora sp. LOL_023 | reverse complement strand
CACCCCGGCGGCCACGACCTCGACCAGCTCGAACGCCGAATGCTCAGTGATGCCGACCAGCACGGCGGCGCACAGGCGATCTGGCGCAACCGGCACTGGTGGCACACCAGCCTGCGACCCGCCGAAACCGCCGGCCGATTCGTGCGCGGCGGGGAACCGCCGACCCCGAAGTACTGGGCCGAGGCGATCCCCACCCACCCGTGCACCCGATGCACCGAGACGGTCGACCCGCCGTACTGCACCGACTGCTACGGCACCCGCCGGGTCCGGCGTGGCGCGGTCGTCACCGTCACCGACCTGCGCGGCCGGACCGTGCACCGCAACTGGCGACCCGACGACGCCCCGCCGACTCTTGTTCACACCGACCGACAGTCCGGCACCACCGTCTGGCAACTGCCCGAGCACTACCAGATCGGCGCGTTCGCGGCGCAGTTCGGCGTACCGCCGATCGACCTGACCGACCTCGACGGCGAGCATGTCATCGACCAGCACCTGCGCCTCGGTGTCAGCCAGATCGCGCCCGGCGGCGGTGATCCGGTGGCCGCGTACCTCGCTGAAATCGCCGCCACCCACGACGGCGCCCGCATCCTGGCCCGCGCCACCGACTGGCCCGGCCCTACCCTCGACGAGGTTGCCCGCCTCGTCACCGGCCTCGGGCTCGCCCTGGACGTCACCGTCGTCGACCACCGCGACAGCGTCGGCCGGCCGGAGCTGCTGCAGGGCCACAGCTGGTCGGTCCAGGTCGCCGAGCCGGCCAGCCCGCCACCCGTCGACCCGTTCCCGACCTGCGCTGCCCTGCCCGAAGCCATCGCGCTCTGCCTCCGCTACCTCTACGGCGCACTTCGCGCCACCATCCCCACCGACCCCGAACGGCCGATGTCCGTCCCACAACGGCCCGCGTCCGCCGGTCCAGCACCCGACACCGCAGCATTCATCACCGAGGTACGCCGCCTCGCCGCCACCCGCCCCGGTCACGCCGCCACCATCCGTATCCAAACCGACGACACCCACACCACCACGTAGTGGAGCGGTCGGGGGACTTCCGCCTAGGCAAGCGCTTTCCTATGCTGGTGCGCATGATGAGGATCGACGACTCGCTGACCGCGGCCAGCCTGCAACCCAAGATCGACCGACTCTGGGAGGCGTCCGCCCAGAAGATCGACTCGATCGAGAAGACCTGCCCGCCCGGCTCGCCGTCGCCGGTCTTCACCGTCGCCGGCCGCTACGCCGCGCGCGGCTGGACCGAGTGGACCCAGGGCTTCCAGTACGGCTCGGCCCTGTTGCAGTTCGACGCCACCGACGAGCAGCGCTACCTGGACACCGCCCGGGAGCTGACCGTCGCCGTCATGGCCAGCCACATCAGCCACATCGGGGTGCACGACCACGGGTTCAACAACGTCAGCACGTACGGCAACCTGTGGCGGCTGATGGCCGAAGGTCGGATCCCACACAACCGGGCGGAACGCGACTTCTACGAGCTGGCTCTCAAGCTCAGCGGCGCGGTGCAGGCCGCCCGCTGGCGGGACACCGCCGACGGCACCGGCTACATCTACTCCTTCAACGGCCCGCAGTCGCTGTTCGTCGACACCATCCGCTCCTGCCGGGCGCTGGCCGTGTCACATCTGCTCGGCCACGTCCTGATGGGGGAACAGGACGAGCGGATCTCGCTGCTCGGCCGGCTCGTCGAGCACGTCACCAACACCGCCCGGTACAACGTCTTCTACGGCGAGGGACGCGACAGCTACGACCTCCGCGGCCGCACCGCCCACGAGTCGATCTTCAACGTGAACGACGGCCGGTTCCGGTGCCCGAGCACCCAACAGGGCTACTCCCCGTTCACCACCTGGACCCGTGGACTGGCCTGGGCCATGGTCGGCTTCCCGGAGCAGTTGGAGTTCCTCACCGTGGTGCCGGACGCCGAGCTGGAGCCGTACGGCGGGCGGGCCGAGGTGACCGCGGCGATGCTCAAGGCCGCGACCGCCACCTGCGACTTCTACCTGGAGCACACCCCGATCGACGGAATCCCGTACTGGGACACCGGAGCACCCGGGCTGGCCGCACTCGGCGACTACCTGGACCGGCCGGCGGATCCGTACAACGATCATGAGCCGGTCGATTCGTCAGCGGCCGGCATCGGCGCCCAGGGGCTGCTGCGGCTCGGCCGCTACCTAACCGGCATCGGCCAGGACGAGGCAGGACGGCGCTACTGGCAGGCCGGGCTGACCGTCGCTGGGACGCTCTTCGACGAGCCGTACCTCAGCACCGACCCCGACCACCAGGGATTGATCCTGCACTCGATCTATCACCGACCCAACGGCTGGGACCACGTGCCGGCCGGCAGTTCGGTGCCACACGGCGAGTCCAGCATGTGGGGCGACTACCACGCCCGGGAACTGGCGCTCTATCTGCAGCGGGTGGCGCGAAACGAGCCGTACTACACGTTCTACGGCCCGTTGGGCACCGCGAGCGGTGCCGCCACTGGTGCGGGCAGCGGCGCGGCAACTGGCGGCGGCGCGGCCAACGGCGGCGGACGATGAGCGCCCCGGCGCCGGTAGCCATCGTCACCGGTGGCTCCCGGGGCATCGGCCGAGGCATCGTGCTGGCTCTCGCCGCCGCCGGACACGACGTCGTCGTCAACTATGCCCGCAACGCCGACGCCGCCAGGCAGGTCGGCCAGGAAGTCGAGTCGCTCGGCCGGCGGGCGCTGCTGGTCGGTGCGGACGTCTCGATCGCTGAGGATCGCCAGAGCCTGGTGGACCGGACCGTCTCGGCGTTCGGCCGGATCGATCTGCTGGTCAGCAACGCCGGGGTGGCCCCGGACGTACGGGCGAATCTGCTCGATGCCAGCGAGGAGTCCTTCGATCGGCTGATCGACATCAATCTGAAGGGACCGTATTTTCTGACTCAACTGGTCAGCCGGACCATGATCGATCTGCTGGCGCAGGGAGTACTCGACGCGCCCAAGATCGTCATCGTCTCGTCGATCAGCGCGTACACCGCGAGTGTCAATCGGGGTGACTACTGCGTGGCCAAGGCGGGCCTCGCGATGACCGCGCAGCTGTACGCCGCCCGACTGGCCGAACACGGAATCAACGTGTACGAGATCCGGCCCGGCATCGTGGCGACCGACATGACCGGGCCGGTCCAGGCCAAGTACGACGACTTGATCTTCAATCAGGGACTCACCCCGATCCGCCGCTGGGGTCGACCCGAGGACGTCGGTCGCGCCGTGGTGGCGGTCGCGACCGACCTGCTGCCGTTCAGCACCGGCCAGGTGCTCGATGTGGACGGCGGGTTCCACCTGCGGACCCTGTGACACCCGCGGCTGCGGCCGCCGTGGCGAACCCGGTGACGCCCACAACTGCGTGCCGCCGCGGGGTCGGCCGTGGTCGGCCCCCTTACGGGTACGACGTGGGGGACGTGCCGGGGACGGGCCCGGATGCCTCTGCGCCTACCGCACCGTCAGGATCGACGGATGGACCTCGACCTGCTCGGCTGGCTGGCGCTGGGTGCCGGTTGGCTGATCGCCGCGGTGATCGCTGACGCCTTGCCGGCCACGGACGACCCGGCTCGACTTCGCCGCCGGGTCACCGGGCTGCTGACCCTGGTCGTGGTCGGGCTGGTCGGCACCACTGCCATGATCGGCTGGGGCATCGCCGACGTCGCCGACGCGGTGGCGGCGCGTGCCGTCGCCGTACTGGCCGTCGGCCCGGCGTTGGCCGTCGCCGTGCTGGCCGTACCGAGGCTGCGCCGGTTGCGCGCCGGTTCGGCCGCCTTCCGCACCGCGCCCGCCGCGCCGACTCCGCCCAGCCTTCGTGCCGACGCGGCGCATCCACTGCTGGCACTGCCGATGCAGGTGGCAGCGGCGGCCCTGCTGCCGGTCGGGATGCAGACCGCCGGTGGCGATGCGGTGCTGGGCGCCGAGACCGCCGGGCTGGTGTCGACGGCGGCGGTGCTACTGCTCGTCGCGACGGGTGTACGTCATGCGCTGCGCCACAGCCGGCTGGCCGAGCGGGCAGTCACGGGACGGGTCCGCTGGTCTCCGATCCGCGCCGGCTCGTATCCGCGTTGATCGACGATGCCTGCGATGCGTCGACGGGGGCAGGTATCCGTTGCCGACGGACAGGACCGGCCGAACCGCCGGTCCTGTTCGTCGGGTCAGGTCGACCGGAGCTCAGGCCAGGTCGAACTCGCCGTCGCGCGCGCCGCCGAGAAACGCATCCCACTCGTCGGCGGTGAAGACCAGGGCCGGCCCGGCCGGGTTCTTCGAGTCCCGCACCGCGATGGCCTGGTCGACGAAGGCGACCTCCACGCAGTTGTCGCAGTTCGGCCCGCTGCGCGAGCTCTTTCGCCAGGCCGCCCGGGTGAGGTCTACCCGGAGTCCCTTAACCTCGATGTCCACAGTGGCTCCTTAGCACGTTTGGCGATCATGGCGACGGACTCCTCTGGCGGGAGCGCCGCCGCCCGTATGTGATCGAAGATGAAGATGTATTTGCGTAGCTCTTCGGATTTCTCGAGGAAGAGCCCACCGGTGGCGTTCTCCGCGTAGACCACATCCGCGTCGCTCGGCTCCGGGAAGTCGAGGATCGTGAACGTTCCGTCCATGCCTGCGTGCGATCCCACCTCGAACGGCAGGACCTGCAGCGTGACGTTCGGCATGTCCGCCGCTTCGACCAGACGCAGGAGCTGCGCGCGCATGACCGCGTCGCCGCCGACCGGTCGACTCAGCACCGCTTCATCGAGCACCGCCCATACGTCGATCGGATCTTCCTGAGTCAGTAACGACTGACGCCTCAGTCGGACGTGGACACGGTGGTCGACTTCTTCGTCGGTGATGTCGGGACGGGCCGCCCGGATCATCGCCTGGGCATAGTCGGCCGTCTGCAGCAGCCCCGGCACGACCTGCTGCTCGTACGCTCGGACCGACCGGGCAGCCGCCTCGAAACCGACATAGGCACCGGTGAGCACCGTCGAGTACGGATGCCACCAGCCCTTCTGCCGCGCCTCCCGGGCAATCTGCACCAGCTCGTCGGCCTCGACGCCGGTCACACCGTAGATCTCCAGCATGTCCCGTACATCGCGGGGAGTCGCGCTGGTGTGCCCGGTCTCGATCCGGGAAACCTTCGAAGCGGAGCACTCCAGACGCTCCGCTACCACATCGATCGTGACTCCTGCGGCGTCCCGCCGCCGGCGCAACTCGGCGCCGAGACGGCGGCGCCGGACAGTCGGACTTCGGCGCTCGGTCACCGGTCACCTCCGGACAGGGGTGTAGGGGGCTGTCGGCGGACCCCGCTCGCACAGTCGAGAGGCGACGATCAATCGTCGCGAGCGGTCGTACGCGGCGGGAAGGCAGCCGACGCTGAAAGGAAGCTCGTTCAGTCTGCCGCGCGTACACGAAGGACTTCAAGCAGCAATCTCACGAGTGATTCTCACACAAAGCCGATCCCACTCTGCAACTTGCATTGATCGCAACTGTGGTGCACCCTTTCCGTAGGCCCTACGTCACTCAGCGTCTACACAAGATCGTACCGTCGCGGTTGCGCCGTGCTGTGACGGTGCACCCTGCCAGCACATCTGCGCCGGGCCTCGGTCCGACCGGGTTCCCCCAGACCGGACGCGACTCCCGCGCCGGATCACCGTGCCTGGCGTCAACCCGACAACGGCAGCCCGGAAAGGGAGTCGCGGTGCTACTACCCCGATCAGGAGACGTCCTCCACGTGACCCGTGCGGCAAGTGTGCAGTTCCTCGAGCCGCTTCTCTTCCGAGTGATCCGCGTCCACGACTGGCAGACATACCAGGGCTGGGTCTGGCTCGATGGCTACGAGCTGAACGCCGTCGGCGAGGCCGTCGACCGTCGATCGATCTTCGTTCAGATCAACGGCCTGCGCCGACTACGGGTGGTGGCCGACCTACCGGGTCGGTCGACCACCCAACGTCCCCGGGTACAGGTGATGTCAGCACGGGCGAGCTGACCGCCACCGCGTCAGTCGTCGTCCTCGTCCGTCGGCTCACCGGTCGGTTCCGGCGACTCCGTCGGTTCCGGCTGCTGCCCGCTGCCCGCGTCGGCGACGACCAGCAGGATCTCGGTACCGGGCTGGACCTGCGTGCCCGCCGACGGGACAGTCTCGATGACGGTGCCGGGCGGCTGATCCGATCGCCGCAGCTCAAGCCGGTAGACCAGGTCGAGGTCGTCGAGTGCGGCCCGCGCCTGGGCCTCCGACAGACCCACGATCTGCGGTACGGGGACCGTCGTCGCCTCGGTGGGCTGTTCCTCGGTTGGTTCCGGGGCCGGCGGCTCGCCGGTCTCCGGTTGGTCGGTCTGCGGTTGCGTCGGCGCCGCGCTGGCAGTCGGGACCGGGTCCCGGTCGGGTGCGTCGGGGTTCTGCTGGTCGCCCAACGTACTGGCCCACCAGATCAACACGCCGACGAGCGCGACCAGCAGCAGCACCAGCACCCCGATCAGGATCGGCAGCCACCACGGCCGGCCGGTCTGGCCGGGTTGGCCCGGCCTGCCCCAACCTTCGGCCCCGGGCTGACCCGACCATCCGCCCGAGCCGCCGCCATCGCTCGGGCGTACCGGCACACCGGCCCGCCCTGACCAGGCCGGCTCCCGGGACCCGCCGGTCTCGTTCGTCGGATACTGCGACGTCGCGCCACCGGCGGGCGGAACCGGAGCGGTCGGCCGAGCCGGCGACGCATCAACCGGCGGCTGAGTCGACGTCGGATTAAGTGGCGGCTGCTCCGGACCGGTCGGCTGACCGGCGTGGGTGCCCCACGGATCGACCGGTCGGGGCAGCTGACTCGTGTAGTCCCCGACCTCGCGCCTCGCTGAGCCGTCGTCCAACGGATCTTTCGGTCTGTCGGCCATGGCCCGTCCTCTCCGTAACAACCGGCGTGACATTCGGTAGGGGCTCAAGATATCCAGCCGGGAGTATCCGGCGTCGCCGACGCCCGCGAGTCGCCCCGCGCCGCCCCGACCGCTACAGTGCCCGGCATGGCCGTACAAGGCTGGGGAAGATCGGTTGCGACGGCGACCGGCATAGCTGCCGGCGTCGGCGCGGCGCAGCTCGGCCTGGGCTATGGCCTGGGCATAGTCGCGTGGCTACCCTCCGTGGACAGCGGAGGTGAGGCCGCCTGGGTAGCCAGCCTCGCCTGGGCAACCTGGATCGCGGCGACGTCGGTGGTCCTCGGGGCGGTCGTCGCCGACCGACTCACGCCGACGAGTTCCGGGACCGACGCGATCACCACGAGTGACTCCAGTTGGCAACCGAAGAGCCTGCTCACCGCCAGCCTGTGGCGGATCGCCCTCGCTGCGGCGGCGGCGATCGGCGGAATGCTCACGGTCGCGTTGATCGCTGTCCCGGCCCGTGGCGCGGCCCGGGCCGACACCTTCTCGCCCCAGACCATCGCCGCCGGGTACGCGATGGTGGGTGCCGTCGTCGGGCTGTTCATGGCGATCTGGGCGGTCGCCTCCCGGGCAGCGGCGACCAACGCGATCGCGACCGTCGGCTGGCTCTGGCTGCTCGCCGTGATAGCCGTGATCGACTCGGTCATCTCCGGTCCCGGCCTGACCAGCGCCCAACTGGGGGTCTGGCAGATCACCGCGGACAGCGAGCGCTACTGGTTCCGCAACATCTACTGGCCTGGTGCGACCCTGTCCCTCGGGTCAGCGTTCATCATCGGCGCGTTCTCTGCCTGGCCGGCGGCTCGTGACGCCCGCCGCCGGGTCGGCGCGGCGATCTCCGGCGGGGTCGGACCGGTGCTGATCGCCACCGCGTACTTCCTGGCCGCGCCCCGGCTGGTCGGGCCGCGCGCGGAGCAACTGTCGGCGCATCTTCTCGCGCCGTACGCGGTGATCGCCGGCTTGGCCGGGTCGGTTCTGGTGACCGCGATCGCGCAGCGGCTGGAGGTCTCCCATCGGCAGCGCGATCAGATCTCGAACGACGACACCGGGGACGGCCGTCCGGCGGCGGATCCTGTTGGCGGGACCGCCGCCAGCGGCAACGACGCGGCCGTGCCGAGCCAGCCGACCGCCGGCTCCGGCGCGGACGCATCGGCCCGTGGCACGGCTGCGGTCGCCCGCCGCCGGGCCAAGCAGCCGAAGTCCGGCGGCACTCCCGGCGCCTGACAACAGCGGCCCAGCTGTAGCCGGCGGCCCGACGTCACCGGCACGCTCAGCCGACCGGCCAGGTGTGCACCGGCTCGTTGCTGCGTTGCAGTTCGGCGTAGCGCTGCAGCATGTGATGGAGCGCGTCAGGTCGGGCCATCCCGAGTTCCCGCTCGGCATGCCAGACCGACTCGGTCTGCCAGACGGCCCCGTTGCGACCGGTGCGGCAGCGTTGTTCGATGATGCCGAGCAGCCGGTCGCGTTGGGCGGGGGCGACCCCGAAGCGGTCGAGACCGGCGTACGCCTTGGGCAGCAGAACGTCCAAGACGAGCTCGGTGACCGCGATCTCGCCGAACTGCGGCCAGTGGATCTGCGCGGCGATGCCGCGTCGCGCCGCCTGATGGAAGTTCTCCTCGGCGGCACCGAAGGTCAGTTGGCTCCAGACCGGCCGGTCCGCCTCGGCGAGTTCCCGGGCCAGCCCGAAGTAGAACGCGGCATTGGCGAGCATGTCGACGACGGTCGGGCCGGCGGGCAGCACCCGGTTCTCCACCCGTAGGTGCGGTCGGCCGTGCATGATGTCGTACACCGGGCGGTTCCACCGGTAGACCGTGCCGTTGTGCAGCCGTAGCTCGCTGAGTTCGGGCACCCCGCCGCTTTGCAGCACCTCCACCGGGTCCTCGTCGGCGCAGATCGGCAGCAGCGGCGGAAAGTAGCGGACGTTCTCCTCGAACAGGTCGAAGATCGAGGTGATCCAGCGCTCACCGAACCACACCCTCGGCCGTACGCCCTGCGCCTTCAGCTCGTCCGGGCGGGTGTCGGTGGCCTGTTCGAACAGCACGATCCGAGTCTCGGCCCAGAGTTGCTTGCTGTAGAAGAACGGCGCGTTGGCACCGAGAGCCACCTGGACTGCGGCGATGGCCTGCGACGCGTTCCAGTAGTTGGCGAAGTTGTCCGGGGAGACCTGCAGGTGGAACTGGACGCTGGTGCAGCCGGCCTCGGGCGCGATCGAGTCGGTGTACGTCTGGAGCCGCTCGACGCCTCGAATGTCCAGCCGGATGTCCTCACCCCGGGCGGCAACGATCTGCTCGTTGAGTACCCGGTAGCGCCCGGTGGTGGAGATGTTGTTCAGCACCAGGTGTTGCGCGGTCAGTGTGGGCAGGATGCCGATCAGGATGATCGCGGCGTCCGCCTTGGCCGCCCGGTCACCGGCCCGGGCGAGACTCGCCTGCAGATCGGCCTCGTAGTCGGCGAAGCCGTCCGCCTCGATCAGTCGGGGCCGAGCGTTGAGCTCAAGGTTGAATTGTCCGAGTTCAGTCTGGAACATAGGATCTGCCAGATTAGCGAGAATTTCTGCGTTGCGCATGGCGGGCTCCGCGTACGGGTCCACCAGGTTCAACTCGACCTCGAGCCCGGTCGTCGGCCGGTCGGCGTCGAACTTGAAGTCGTCGAGCATCAGCGCGAAGACGTCGAGGCAGCGGCGGACCTTCTGCCGGTACCGGATGCGATCTTCGCGGGTGAACGACGCGCGCGATGCGACATCCCTGCCCATATTGCCCTCCCCGGCGCATCGGAACCACACACCGCCCGCTCGCTGGCCGAGCGGCGCGGCGAAGCCGTTCCGACTGTGTGTGCTGCAACCCTGCTCGACCGCGACTGCCGTCGGCTCCCCCGGCCGGGACAGGCGTTGATCGCCCCAAAGTGAGCGGATCGAAGCGCTCGGTTTCACCTTTTCACATCCGACGGGCGTCTTCTACTGGGCTTATCACAGACAGCGGCACCCCGGTCACCAGAAAGGTAGCCGGGGTGCCGCTGAAGGTTCCCTGGGGTCAAGCCTGACGGATGGCCTCGCCCTCGATCTCGATCTTGATCTTCTTGCCGACGAGCACGCCGCCAGTCTCCAGCGCTACGTTCCAGGTCAGGCCGAACTCCTCGCGGTCGATCTCGGTCGTGGCGGTGAAGCCAAAAATGTCCTGCCCGAACGGGCTACGCCCGGCACCCTCGAACTCCACGGTCAGCTCGATCGACCTGGTGACGTCCTTGACGGTCAACTCGCCAGCCAGGACGAACTCGTTGCCGTTGACCGAGGTGATCCCGGTGCTGCGGAACTCCACGGTGGTGAACTTCTCGACGTCGAGGAAATCCCCGCTGCGCAGGTGGGCATCGCGGTCGGCCTGCCCGGTCGCGATGCTGGCGGTCTGCAGGACCGCGGTGACCGAGGACTGCAGCGGGTCCTCGGCGACGGTGATGGTCGCGGTCGCTTCGGCGAACTCACCGCGCACCTTGCTGACCATCATGTGCCGGGCGACAAAGCCGACCCGCTTGTGCGCCTGGTCGAGCTCGTAGGTGCCGGCGGTGGGGATGACGATGCCGTTCCACTCACGGGTGTTCTGGTCGGTGCTCATGGCTGCCGCCTCTCGGACACGAGGTTGAAGGGTGAACATGTGCTTCAGCAATAGTAGACTAAGCAATATTCCTCACGTCAAGCACTGGTAGGATGACCTGGTGACCGAGAACCTCGCCGACGATCCGCGGATCACCGCGATCGGGCTCCTCTTCGAAGTACACGCCGGCCTGTCGGCCCGCTTCGCGACCCAACTCGAGGAGCAGGGCCTGTCGGCGGTCGAGTTCGAGGTGCTGATGCGCCTGCGTCGCTCCCCCAGCCATCAACTCCGGATGACCGATCTCGCCGCTCAGGCAGCCCTGTCCACCAGCGGCGCCACCCGGGTGGTCGACCGGATGGTGCGCGACGGGCTGCTGTACCGCCGAGCCTGCCCGACCGACCGGCGTAGCTCCTACGCGGTCCTGACCCAGGTCGGCCAGCAGCGGCTCGACGAGACACTGCCCAGACACCTACGGCTGATCGAGCACTGGTTCACCGGTCAGCTCGATCCAGCGGAACTCACCGCGTTTCTCGACACCCTCCGACGGCTACGTGACGCGGTGCATCCGGGGGCGACCGCCGGAAGTGACGATACGGTCACTCAAGGCAGCTGAAGTCGCCGAGTACCGGCAGAACAACCGGCAGGAATCAGCGCCGATCAGGGAGATAAGCCGACACAAGCCACAATCAGCTCGGATACTCCGGCTAGCGTACTGACCGCCGGGACTTAGCGGGGGGTGCGGCGCGAACGTCCGGAGAGCCGAACCAGGCGCCAGTGGCGGCTCCGCGCCAGCCCGGGGGGCGTGTCGACGTCCGGCGGGTGATCTCCGCGATCCCCGCCGGGCGTCCGCGTCACGACTGCCGCCCCGGCCACTCGACAGCCCGCCGTTCCTCGGGCAGCAGGCTGATCCCGGTGTCCCGGCAGGCAACCACCAGTCGGTCGAGTGCCACCGCCCGCGCCACCGCCGTCTCCGTGTTGAGTACGAGTCCCAGCAGCGCCTCCACCGCGTCGCGCGGTTCCGAGCCGCCGCCCAGTGAACGGGCTGCCACCCCGAACCACTCCACCGCCAACTCCCGGTCACCCCGCCGGGCCGCCATGGTGGCCTCGATCAACGCACACCGGGGATCCTCGTCCTGATCCGCCTGATCGACCTGACGGACCGGCCGGTCCAGCACCTCCACCGGCGCCGCCTGGGCGCGCAACTCCGCCAGGGCCTCGGCCGCGTCGGCGACTCGGCCGTCCTGCGCCAACGCCAGCCCGATGGTGCCCAGCGCCCGACGGCGGTGGCTCGGATCGCCAAGCGCCGTCAACGCGATCAACACCCGCCGGCCCAGGTCCACCGCCCGGCCGTACCGACCCTCCAGCCTGGCCACCTCGGCAAGGTTCGCCCTCGCCAGCACCCGCAGTCGGTCCTCGCCGCAGCGGGCGGCAAGCCGGTCCACCGCGGCCAGTCGGCGCCGGGCCGCGCGGAGATCGGCCGCTCGGACCTCATGCCAGGCCAGCTCGTGCTGGGCGAGCGTCATGTCCCGTACCCGACCGGTTCGCCCGGCAAGGACGAGCACCGCCTGGGCATGCCGACGTGCCGAATCGAACTGGCCGGCGGCCAGGCACGCGGTGCTGAGCACGGTACGGGCGGCGAGTTCGCCGGAGGTGTCGCCGAGCTCGGTGAAGGTGCCCAGCGCGGCCCGCGCCGCCACGAGCTCCTGCGGCCCCGCGTCGTGCTCCACTGCCAACTGCGCCACCCCGACCTGTGCCCATGCCCGCACCGCCGGGTCCGCGTCGACCAGGCGTGGATCGTCGAGCAGCCGACGCAGCCAGCGCCGGCCCGCCACGTCCCGGCCCCGGAAGCGCCACCATCTGGGCACGCTTGCTGCCAGCCGCAGCGCGGTGTGTGGATCGTCGTTGGCCGAGTGAGCCAGTGCCGCCCACAGGTCGCTGGCCACCTCGTCCAGCCGGTTGACCGTCGCGACCAGTTTCGGCCCGGCCAGTTCGGCGGCGGACCGCTCGGCGAGTCGCGCGAACAGCACCGCGTGGCGGCGCCGGATCGCGGAAAGCTCGCCGTGTGCCGCCGCTCGCTCCACGGCCAGGTCCCGGACCACGTCTATCAGCCGGAACCGGTACGGCCCGGCTCCGCGGGCGCCGAGCAGCCCGAGCGACATGAGACGGTCGAGAAACGGCACCGGATCGACCGGTACGTCGGCCGCACTGCCCGCCGTACCGGCACCGGCACCGGCACCGGCACCGGCACCGGCGGCATCGTTGCCCGGGCCTTCGGCGAGCATTCCCTCGGCCAGGTCCACCGACCACCGGTTCCGGAACACCGACAACCGACGTACACCGCGACGCTCGGCGGGAGTCAACAGCGCGTAGCTTGCCGCCACCGCGTCGCGCAGGGTCACCGCCACCGCCTGCCCGGTCGGCGGGCCGGACAGGTCGAGCAGCCGGTCGCCGTACCGGTTGAATATCTCGTTGAGATCGAGCGCCCGACCCCTGGCCGCGGCCAGTTCGATGGCGAGCGGCAGGCCGCCCAGCCGGCGGACCAGGCCGACGAGCGCGCCTACCTCACCGGAATGGATCCGCTCCCGGCGTACCTGCCGCAGGCGGGCGAGAAACAGCCGTACCGCCGGATAGCCGGCGACGGCGGCGAGTTCGGCTTCGGTGTCCGCCGGAGGCACCTCCAGCGGGGCGACCGGCCAGACACGCTCCCCCGGTAGCCCGACCGGGTGCCGGCCGGTGGCCACCACTCGCAGCGCCGGTGCCGCCTGGATCAGCCAGTGCAGCGCGTCGGCGGTCGACGCCGGGGCCCGCTCGACGGCGTCGACCAGTAGCAGAGCCGGGGCACCGGCCAGCCGGGGCGCCAGATCCTGGGTGCGGCCGACGGCGAACGCGGTCGCGGTCGCGGTGAGTACGTCGCTGACGGTGAAGCCTTCGGTGATGACGATGCCGCCGGTACCTCCCGGGTGCTGCCCGATCACCTCGGCGGCGACCGCGAGCGCCAGGCTGGTCTTGCCGACCCCGGCCAGACCGACCAGGCTGATCAGCCCAGCGCCGTCGGCGGCGGTCAGCAGGCCGACGAGTTCGGCGACGTCGCAGTCGCGGCCGATCAGCTCGCTCGGCGGTGGCAGCCCGCGACTGCGGCCGGCGGCGGACAGGACGAGTTCGTCCCCGTCACCGGGCACGCCGCCTCCGTCGTTGGCGATCGCCGGACCGGCGACCGCCGCTGGGGCGACCACCGCCGGACTGACCGCGGCGAACGTGGGGGGACGCTGGCGCGGAATCGCGGGCTGGGCGACCCCGAACGGACCCCGCGCGGCCGACTCGAACTCGGCGCGCTCGGCACCGGCCAGACCTAGCGCGGTGACAAGCAGATCGACGGTGGTCCGCTGCGGTCGGGAGGAGCGCCCTCGTTCCAGGTCCCGGACCGTACGTATACCCACCCCCGCCCGCGCGGCGAGGTCCGCCTGGGTCAGCCCGGCGGCGAGCCGGCGGCTGCGCAGTAGGGCGTCGAACCCGACCCTGCTCTGGTCAGGAGCCTGATCCGGACTCATGGCAGGGAAGGGTACGCATCCAGGTGTCGCCGAGTCAGCAATCCGTCAAGGTGACGACCCGAATGGAACGGATTTCCGACACAACCGAGGAGACCGCCACTGGCCGACTGTTGGCGCCGAAGATCATCTACCGTCGATCAGCCCGAGATCACGAGCGATGATCGTGCGTTGTATCTCGGAGGTCCCTTCCCCGATCTCCAAGATCTTCGCATCCCGCCAAAACCGACCTACCGGGAACTCGTTCATGAAGCCGTAGCCGCCATGAATCTGGGTGGCCTCCCGGGCGTTCTGCACGGCGCACTCGCTGGCATGCAACTTGGCCACCGCCGCCTGCCGTTTGAACTGCTCACCCGCGAGCATGCGGGCAGCCGCGTCGTAGTAGGCCAACCGGGCGGTGTGTGCCCGTACCTCCATGTCCGCGATCTTGAATTGGATGGCCTGGAACCCGCCGATCGACTGGCCGAACGCGCGGCGCTGCCCGGCGTAGCGGATGGACTCGTCGACGCAGCCCTGGGCGAGCCCGACCGCGAGCGCGGCGATCGCGATCCGACCCTCGTCGAGGATCCGAAGGAACTGCGCGAAGCCCCGGCCCCGCTCGCCGAGCAGATTCTCCGCCGGCACCCGGCAATCGTCGAACGTCAACTCGTGGGTGTCCGACGCGCACCAGCCGACCTTCGAGTAGCCCGGAGCCACGGTGAAACCCGGGGTGCCGGTCGGCACGATGATCGTCGACAACTCCTTCGAGCCGTCCGGCCGGGTACCGGTCACCGCCATCACTGTCACCAACGCGGTGATGTCAGTGCCGGAGTTGGTGATGAACGCCTTCGACCCGTTGATCACCCAGTGGTCGCCGTCGAGCACGGCACGGGTGGCGGTGCCTGCGGCATCGGAGCCGAAGCCCGGCTCGGTCAGCCCGAACGCGGCCAGAGACTCGCCGCTGACCAGTCGCGGCAGCCACCGCTCACGTTGGGCGGCGGAGCCGAACCGGTAGATCGGCATCGCACCGAGCGAGACCGCCGCTTCCAGGGTGATGGCCACACTGGAGTCGATCCGGGCCAGCTCCTCCAGCACCAGGCAGAGCGCGAAGTAGTCACCGCCCATCCCGCCGTGCTCCTCCGGGAACGGGAGGCCGAACAGCCCCATCTTGCCCATCTGCCGGACGATGTCGTATGGAAAGACATGCCGCTCGTAGTAGTCCCCGATCACCGGCGCGACGACCTCATGGGCGAAGTCGCGGACGCTGTCCCGCAACGCCTCCTGCTCGTCAGTGAGTCTGAAGTCCATGGACGTCCCTTTCTCGACGAATCCCATGGGCGGCAAATGGTCACCGCTACACAGGAGTGACGCCGTGGCGGCGTCGGGAGAAATGCCGGTCCCGGCCGGCCGCCGCCGCGTAGCGGCGGATCAACTCGTGGCGCAGCTGCTCCGGACGGACAATGTCGTCGACCACCAGTTCACTGGCGAGACGGACCAGGTCGATGTCCTGCTCGTACTCGGCACGGCGGGCGGCGACGAATTCGGCCCGCTGCTGCGGATCGTCGATCGCCGCGATCTTGTTCGCATAGACCGCGTTGACCGCGGCCTCCGCGCCCATCACCGCGATCTTCGCGGCGGGCAGCGCGATGGTGGCGTCCGGCTCGAACCCGGGACCGGCCATTGCGTACAGCCCGGCGCCGTACGCCTTGCGGACCACCACGCAGATCTTCGGTACGGTCGCCTCGGAGATCGCGCTGATCATCTTCGCGCCGTGCCGGATGATGCCCTGCTTCTCCACCGCGGCACCGACCATGAACCCGGGCACGTCGGCCAGGAAGAGCAGCGGAACGTTGAACGCGTCGCACAACTGCACGAACCGGGCCGCCTTGTCGGCCGAGTCTACGAAGAGCACCCCGCCCTTGAACATCGAGTTGTTCGCGACCACCCCGACGACCTGGCCGCCCAACCGGCCGAAGCCGACGGTCAGCTCACGGGCCCACAGCGCCTGGAACTCCAGGAAACTACCCTCGTCGAGCAGCCCCTTCGCGAACCGTCGCATGTCGAACGCCTGCCGTTCGCTCGCCGGCACCAGGGCGGCCAGGTCGATCCCGGCCGGCGGGTCGGCCGGTTCGCGCACCGGCGGCGGCTGGGTCCAGTTCGCCGGCAGATAGGACAGGTAGCGGCGAACCACATCGAGCGCGTCGTGCTCCGTCTTGCACAGGAAGTGGCCGACACCGGACTCGGTACAGTGCACCCGGGCACCGCCCATCGCCTCCAGCGTGGTCTTCTCGCCGGTGACCATCTCGACCATCCGGTCCGAGCCGAGGTACATACTGGCGTTTCCGTCGACCATCGCCACCACGTCGCAGAACGCCGGGATGTAGGCACCGCCGGCGGCCGACGGGCCGAACAGGGCACAGACCTGCGGAATCGCACCGGAGGCCCGTACCTGGTTCCAGAAGATCTTGCCGGCGCCGCGCCGGCCCGGGAACAGGTCGACCTGGTCGGTGATCCGAGCGCCGGCGGAATCGACCAGGTAGACCATCGGCAGGCCCGCGTCGTAGGCCCGCTCGATGATCCGGATGATCTTCTCTACGGTACGGGCACCCCAGGACCCGGCCTTGACGGTCGAGTCGTTGGCCATCAGGTAGACCTGGCGGCCGTCGATCCTGGCGGTGCCGGTGATCACGCCGTCGGCGGGCAGCCCGTCGGCGAGGGCGTTGGCGTACCGACCGTCCTCCACGAAGGAGCCGGCGTCGACCAGGTGGTCGACGCGTTCGCGGGCGAACAGCTTGCCCCGACCGGCGTTGGCCGCGTGGTACTTCTCCGCGCCACCAGCCCGGATCCGCTTGTCGAGCCGATCCAGTGACTCACCGTCCAGCGTCACGCCGCCCCCTCGTCGCAGCCGTACTAAACGATCGTTAGGCTACCGCACCACGGTCGCACTCGCGACACCCTGAGCCAGCGACGCCATCCGGAGACGATCAACTGCGCTCCAGCCGACCGGCGGGCGACGTGTCGGGTCGACCAGGCGACATGATTCATGAGATCAGGACGGGGTGAGCCGGGTGCGCGGGCCGGCCCGCAGCACCCCGGACGGCAACCGCCGGCCGACCAGCTCCTCGGCCAGTTCGGCGGCCACCAGCAACGCGTCCAGATCGATGCCGGTCCGCACACCCATGTCGTGCAGCATGTGCACCACCTCCTCGGTCGCCACGTTTCCGCTGGCCCCCGGCGCGTACGGGCAGCCGCCCAGCCCGCCGACGCTGGCGTCGAACTCGGTCACCCCCAGCTCCAGCGCGGCCAGCAGATTCGCCAACGCCGTACCCCTGGTGTCGTGGAAGTGCAACAGCACCGGGATCGCCGCCTGCCGGTCGCGCACCGCAGTGACCAGCTCCCGGACCCGCCGCGGGGTGGCCATCCCGGTGGTGTCGCCGAACGCCACCCGGTCGGCGCCGTCAGCCACCACCCGGTCGACGATGTCGGCCACCCGGCGCGGGTCGACGTCCCCTTCGTACGGGCAGCCGAAGCTGGTCGCGACGATCACCTCGACGTGCGCCCGCGCGTCGTGCAGCAACGGAGTCAGCTCGGCGATGTCGTCCAGCGACTCGGCGGTGGACCGGTTGACGTTTCGCCGGTTGTGCGTGTCGCTGGCCGAGACCACCACCTCGATCTCGGTGAAACCGGCGTCGATGGCCCGGCGGGCCCCGCGCAGGTTGGGCACCAGCGCCGAGTAGCGCACCCCGGGCGCCCGCTCGGCCCGCCGCCACACCTCGTCGGCGTCGGCCATCTGCGGGATCGCCTTGGGGTGCACGAACGAGACTGCTTCGATCCGGCGTACGCCGGTCACCGAGAGCGCGTCCAGCAGGCGCACCTTGGCCTCGGTCGGGATGGGTTGCTCGTTCTGCAGGCCGTCACGCGGCCCGACCTCGCGGATCGACACTGACTCGGGAATGGGCGTCGCTGCCATCGGTCCAGCATCCCCCGGCCGTGCCGTCCACTCAATGGGATCCGGCGAAGGTCACCGATGGGATACCGGCGCGGCCACTACCGCATCCGGCCGACGATGCCGGTGTCGTAGTCGCCGGAAACGAACTCCGGGTTCTCCAGCAGCTCGGCGAAGAACGGCAGGTTGCACTTCGGCCCGGCCACCTCGAACGCGGCGACTGCGGCGCGGGCCCGGGCGATCGCCTCGGCCCGGTCCGCGCCGTAGACGATCAGCTTCGCCATCAGCGAGTCGTAGAACGGCGTGACGGTGGTGCCGGCGGCGTACCCGGAATCGACCCGGACGCCGTCGCCGGTCGGCTCCGCCCAGGTGGTGATCGCGCCTGGTCCGGGCAGGAACCGCTTCGGGTCCTCGGCGTTGATCCGCAGCTCGATCGCGTGCCCGCGCGGGGCGCGCGTGTCCGGGTCGAACGTCGGCTGCAGACCGGCGGCCACCCGCAACTGCTCCTCGACCAGGTCGAGTCCGTAGACCAGCTCGGTCACCGGGTGCTCGACCTGCAGTCGGGTGTTCATCTCCAGGAAGAAGAACTCGCCGGTGGTCGGGTCGAGCAGGCATTCCACCGTGCCCGCGTTGCGGTAGCCGACCGCCGCCCCGGCTCGGACGGCGGCGGCGAGCAGCCCGGCCCGGAGCTCGGCGCTCACCGCCGGCGACGGCGACTCCTCGGCCAGCTTCTGGTTTCGCCGCTGCACCGAACATTCGCGCTCGCCGAGGGCGACGACCCGGTCGGTTCCGTCCGGCGCCCGCCAACCGAGGATCTGCACCTCCACGTGGCGTACCCGGGGAAAGTAGCGCTCGATCAGCACCGACTCGTCGCCGAACATGCGCTGCGCGAACGCCCGGACCTTGTCGTACTCGGTCCGCAGCGCGGCCTCGTCGACGGCGACGCCCATGCCCATCCCGCCGCCACCGGCGGCGGCCTTGACCATCACCGGGTAGCCGATGGTGGCGGCGGCGTCCAGCGCGGCGTCGACGGACTCGGCGGGGTCGGTGGTGCCGGCGGCCACCGGGACCCCGGCTGCGGACATCAGGTTCCGGGCGTTGATCTTGTCGCCCATCGCCTCGATGGCGTCGCCGCCCGGCCCGACCCAGATCAGGCCTGCGGCCGCAACGGTCCGGGCGAAGTCGGCGTTCTCCGACAGGAATCCGTAGCCGGGGTGGATCGCCTGGGCTCCGCTGCTCTTGGCGGCGGCCAGGATCGCCTCGGCATTGCGGTAGCTCTGCGTCGGGTCGGCCGGTCCCACGCAGATCGCCTCGTCTGCCTCAGCGACGAAGGGCATCCCGGCGTCCGCCTCGGAGTGCACGGCGATGGTGCGCACCCCCAGCCGCCGTGCGGTGCGGAGGATCCGCCGGGCGATCTCGCCCCGGTTTGCCACCAGCAACGACTCGATCATGCCTCTCCTCGCGGTCGCGGTCGCGGCGCCCACCCTGGGGCGCGCATGGGGGAAGGCGGCACCCGGCTCAGCCGTGCAGCGCGGCGAGGGCGGCGGCGCGTAGCAGGGCTGCCCGCCGGTCCCGGTCGACCTCGCCGCCGAGGAACGGGGTGGAGTTCATCAGGCCGAAGGCTGCGTGCGCCAGCACGCGGGCCTCGGCCGCGTCGAGCTCGTGGCGCAGCCCGGTCAGCACCGCGACCCATTCCTCGACGTAGAGCCGCTGCAGCCAACGGATCCGGCGGCGCGGCTCCTCGGGAAGCCGGTCGAGCTCGTGCAGGTGCAGGGCGATGACCGCCGGATTGGCCAGGGCGAACTCGACGTGGAACTCGATCAGAGAGGCGAGCACGGTGGTCGCGTCGCCGGAGTGCTCGGCGACGCGGGCCCGGCCACCCTCGAGCAGCTCCTCGCTGACCGGGATGAGGGCCGCCGCGAGCATCGCCTCCTTGCCGGCGAAATGGTGGTAAAGGGCTGGGCCGGTGACGCCGGCGGCGGCGCCGATGTCGTCCATCGATACGCCGTGGTACCCACGGGCCGCGAATAGCCCGACCGCGATCTGGAGAATCTCGTCGCGTCGCGACCGCCGACGCGGCGCGACCGGGTCCAGTTTGTCGGTCCCGTCCGTCCCGCCTGCCGCTGCCGCCGCTGCCGCCTGCTGATCTACCGTCACCTGGCCAGCCTAACCGCTTGTCGATCCCGAGTTGAACGCTCGTTCAGTCAAAAGAGCGTCGTCGGCTGATCCGCCGATGCTGGTCGACGCTGACCCGGCGCTGGTTGCTCGACGAGCACCGTACCGCCACCCCGCAACGGAGTTCATCCCCGACGCTCGCCCCGGTCAACCGGCCGGCACCGCCAGGCCCTCGACGACCTGGGCATTGGGCAGCACCCCCAGCGCCGGCCCGGGGAGCACGATCTTGCTGGCCCGCACCCCGGAACCGATCACCACGTGCGGCGCCGCGACCACCCGCGCGTCGACCAGGATCGGCCACTGCGGTGGCAACCCGATCGGGGTGATCCCGCCGTACTCCATCCCGGTCGACGCCACCGCGTCCGCCATCGGCGCGAAACTCGCCTTGCGCGCGTCGAGTAGGCGCCGGACCGTGCCGTTGACGTCCGCCCGGGTGGTGGCCAGCACCATACAGGCGGCGTACCGGACCGTGCCGCCCCGCTTGCCGGCGATCACCACGCAGTTCGCCGACTCGCCGAGCCCCACCTCGTACGCGGCGCAGAACGCGGTCGTGTCGGCGAGTTCCGGATCGATCGCGGCCACCGCGATATCGTCGAGGTCGACAGGTACGACGGCCGACCACTGCCCGACAGCCGCCGCCACCGGTGCCGCGACCAGGTCCAGCCGGCTCAGGACCGGTTCGGTCTGCAGTTTCCCCAGCACATCCGCCATCATGCACCGGCACCAACGGACCCGCGCTGCCGGGTGCACCAGGCGTCGGCGACAACCGGGTAGATTGACCGCCGCCGCCGCGGTGGTCGACCCGGGCGGCACCGCGTCATCCGAACCACTGCCGAGAGGTGAGCGTGGCTACCCCGAGGGCGAGCGTCGTCGTTCCGGTATACAACACCGAGGCATGGCTCGGCGCGGCGCTGACCTCGATCGACCGGCAACCCGGACGATCGACCATCGAAGTGATCATCATCGACGACGGTTCCACCGACTCGTCGGGCGAGATCGCCCGGGACTACGCCCGGCGTTCGCCGCAGACCCGCTACGTCCGGCAGGACAACGCCGGGCTCGGTGCCGCCCGCAACCACGGGGTGCGCCTGGCTACCGGCGGCTACCTGGCGTTCCTCGACTCCGACGACCTTTATCCCGACGGCGGGTTGGAGCATCTGATCAGCATCGCCGCCCGGGCCGGTGCCGGCGTCGCCGTCGGCGACATGCACGGCTTCCCGGCGCGTCCCAGCCCGCCCTGGCGGGCGGAGATCGTCGGCCCGGCCCGCACCATCGCCTCGATCGGGCAGGCACCGCTGCTGGTGGGCAACCCGTCGGCCTGCAACAAGGTCTTCGCCCGGGACTTCGTCGCCGAGGTCGGGGCCGAGTTCACCGAGGGCAGTGCGTTCGAGGATGTGCTGTTCACGCTGCCGCTGCTGCTGCGTTCACCGCGCACCGTGCTCAGCCCGGAGCTGGTCTACCTCTACCGGCAGCGCGGCAACGGCTCGTCGATCATGGACAGCCGGTTCCAGCCCGCCAAGATCATGCAACACCTTACGATCATCGAACAGCTGGTCGCCGGCGCGACGGACGTCGACGAGGCCAGCATGGCGGCGCTGCACCGGTGGATCGCCTACATGCAGTTGCACTACGCCTGGCGGGCCGCCGGCACGATGGACGATGCGCAGCTCGCTGAGTTCACCCGGCGGATGGCTGTGCTGCTGGCTGACATCCCGGTGCAGGTCGCCGCCGAGTTCAGCCCCAATCCACACGCCGGGCTGCGGGCGGTGGCGCTCTACGAACAGGACCCGACCGGGGTACGGCGGCCCACCCACACCGGCGCGGCGCGCCTACGCGGCGGGCAGCTCTACCTCGACCACCCGAACCTGGAGCGGTACCGGGAGCTGCTGCGGGTACCGACGCCGACCGTCACGGTGACCCGGATCAGGCGAGGCGACCCGGCCGGTGGCGAAAGCGTCCGGCTCACCGGTCGGTGCGGACTGCCCGGCCCAGGTGGCAGGCCCGGTGCCGTCCGCGCCGACCTCATGCTGGAGGTCGGCGACAACCGGCTGCGCCTGCCCCTGGTGGTGGTGGCCGACGACCGCGCCGACGACCTGCGCTGGCAGGTCGACGTCCCGCTCGACGAGTTGCCCCGGGGCCGGTACGCGCTGCGGGTCGTCGCCCGCGACCAGGGTGCCGAGCTGGCGCTACCCCCGACATCAGGTGCCCCCGGCACCCGGGCGGCGCTGACCGTCCGGGGCCGGGCGGTGTGGGTCGCTCCCGGACGGCGCGGGCTACGACTGGTGGTGTCGGACCCGGTGGTCACCGCAGCGGCGGCTCCGGCCCGCTGGAGCCGGCTGGCCCGGCACCAGGCCGAACGGGCGGCCCGACGAGGTGTGCGAGCCGCCCGACAGGGACGGCAGCGGCTGCGTCGGCTGACCGGGCGCTGACGATGGCCGGTCGGGTGCTGGTCAGCGGGTGCGGCTGAGGGCTTCGGCCATCTGGTGCAGTGTCTGCTGCGCCGCAGTCGACGAACCCGGATCCGGCAGGCTCAACGTGGCGACGGTCTCGCCGCGGCGGACCGACAGAAAATAGGAGACCGTCGTCGACTGCGGGTATTCGATCCGACCCCGTACCAGCAACCGGTCCGGATGGTCCGCGCGCTCCGGGCCGGGGTCGAGGAGTTCGAAGGAGATGCTCGCGGTGCCGAACCGGTAGGTCGGACAGGTCTGCACCACTTTCCGGACATCCACCATCGCACGCTGTGCCCAGGTCGGCTCGTACACCTCGACGACGCCCAGGGCCAGATCGGCTGACGAAGGGTGATGGTAGCGTCGCTGCTCGGCACCGAGCCGGTGGTGGTGCGCCGGATAGTCGACATCCCGATAGGCCGGACAGTCGTCCTGCACCCACGGCCAGCGGGGCACCCCCAGCCGCTCGGGTCGGTACGACCAGCCGGGTCCCAGCGCCTCGGCTGCGACGAACAAGCCGTCGTCGACCGGGCCGTCATCGACCGGGCCGTCATCGACCGGGCCGTCATCGACCGGGGCGTCGTCGACCGGGGCGGACTGGGTGACGGTCACCGGCGAGACGTCGGTGCCCGGCTGCGTCGCGCACCCGGTCAACAACAGGCCGACCACCATCGCCGGGGCCGCCACGCGGACGATCCGGTCGGACAGCGTCACGACTCCTCCATCAACAGGTCGGCGCGACTGTCGCCGAGTACTTTCCGCAACCGGGCGAGCGAACGCCGGGTCTGGGTCTTCACCACCGACACCGAGACACCGAGTGTCTCCGCCACCGTCTCCACACTCTGGTCCTCCCAGTACCGCAACACCACGATCGCCCGGTCCCGAGGCGGCAGGCAGCCGAGCGCGTCGATCATGGTGACCCGCAGATCGGCCTGCCCCGGACGGGTCGGATCGCCATCACGCAGCGGGCCGGCCACCACGAGCTCCTTCGCGCTGAACCGACGCCGGTGGTCCAGAACCACCCGCAGCAGCACCTTGCGGCTGTACGCCTCGACGTTGTCGACCTGGGTGATCCGCTTCCAGGAGGTGTACATCCTCACCAGCGCCGTCTGAGTGAAGTCCTGCGCGAGATGCCAGTCCCGGCACATCAGGTAGGCGGTCCGGCGCAGCCGAGGCGCGGCGACGGCAGCGAATGCGACGAAATCCTCATCCAGCGAGCTGGACGAAGAGCAGCTACGGGAGACGGCCTGGTCAGCGGCCGACCGTGGTTTGCCCGCCAGCTGACCGGGCAGGATCACCTCAACTGTGCCGTACACACTGTACGCTCATGCCTGGGCACCCTCCCCGGTGTGGACCCTGATCCGTCCCGCCCCTGTACACATAGACGTCGCGTCGCCGGGGAAAGGTGACATGCCCAGGGTGCGCCTGACGTTCGCTCTCCGCTCATTGACTGTTAGCTTTTCGATAGGGCCCCCTTCCCCTGCCCGGCAGACACTGTCCGCCCGACCGACGGAACCACCGCCGGAGCCATGGACATGGAAGGCGAGCTCCCCGATGGCCATGCTGAGCCTGATCATCCCGGTCTTCCGGGTCGAGAAGTATCTCGCTGCCTGTCTGGACTCGATCCTGGCGCAGCACCGGGACGACGTGGAGATCGTCGCCGTCGACGACGCCTCGGACGACGGCTCCAGCGCCATCCTCGCCGAGTACGCGCAGCGTAACCCCCAGATCACCGTGGTGACGCTGGAGCGCAACGCCGGTCTGGGAGCCGCCCGCGACACCGGGATCGCCCACGCGAGTGGACGGTACGTATGGTGCGTCGACAGCGACGACTGGTTGCCTGACGGCGCGCTGGCGGCGGTCACCGATCGGCTCTGCCAGGTCGACCCGGACCTGCTGATCACCGGGTACTCCCGGGTCTACCAGGACGGCCGGATCGAGCACCACCCGGTCACCGACATCGCCCCGGGGCGACAACTGCCCGACGTGTTCGCCTTCGCCGACGAGCCGGGGCTACTCGACGTTCTGTGGATCGCCTGCAACAAGATCATCAAACGGGATCGGCTGATCGAGTCCGGGATCACCTTCCAGCCCGGCTGGTACGAGGACGTCTCCTTCGTCATCCCGCTGATGATCGCGGTCGATCGCATCGCCGTACTCGACCGGGACTGCTACGCCTACCGGCAGCACTACGACGGTGCCATCACCCGTACGGTCAGCGACCGCCACTTCGATGTCTTCGACCAGTGGCAGCGGGTATTCGCCTACCTCGACACGCACCCCGGCCGGGCCGCACCGATCCGGGCCACCATCTTCGGCCGGATGATCTGGCACTGCCTTCAGGTCCTCGGACACCCGCACCGGGTGCCCCGGTCCAGCCGCCGTCGTTACTTCCGCAGCACCAGCGAGCTGTACCACCGGCACCTGCCGTCCGGCGACTACCCGATCCCTGGTGGCGGCAACGAGGCGGTCAAGCAACGACTCGTCGCGGCCAACGCCTATTCTCTCTTCGAACTGATGATGGCCGGCTGGCTGGTACGCAAAAGACTGTTCGGCGGCCCGACCCGCCGGATGGGCGTCGTCGCCAAGCCACCGGCACCCGCGATGACCAGGGCAGGTCCCCGCGTCAGCAGCGGCGACACCGGGGAGGGGACGATCAGGTGAAGCAACACGCCGGAACGGACTCCCCCGCGCCGGTCCGCACCGCGGTCACCTGGCGGCTCACTGGGCTACCCGCGCCCCGCCCCGCAGAACGCCTCGCTCGTGCGGTCGGGCTACGCGTGCTGCGAATCCCCGGCGCCGGCCGGGCGCTCGTCCTCGCCGGCAGCGTGGACCGACTGCGCGACCTGACCTTCCGACCCACCGCCGCCGCGCCGGTGCGGACGGTCACTGTGGTCGTCGCCTGGTGGCGCCACCCGCGTCCCGGGTGGGCGGGGACGGTCGGCATCCTGCCCGGACTGCACCGGCACCGGGTCGCTCTTCCCCGGCTACGTCGGGGCGCGGCCACCGTCCGCATCGCACTGACCACACCGGTGCCGCTGCGCGATGCGGTACGGGCGGCGCTGCCCGCCCTGGACGGGTCCCGGCCGTTGCCGTCACCGGGCAGCCCGGACGTCACCGCCGCCCGGGCCGACCTGGCGTACCTGCCGGCGAACGCGACCATCGTCGACACCGCCGGCGGCGAACTTGCGGCCCGCGACGAGATCCGCGCCCACGATCTGGTGCTGACCGGACCGGACAGCGGCGACCCGGCGCGGAGCGCAGGTTCACCGGGGTTCGACCTCAGCCAGCCGGAGCAGGAGGCCGCGGGTCGGCCGGAGCAGGCTGATCGGCCGTACGGCGCTGTTCTGGTGGGCGCCGGGCACACCGTCGCCGGCCCCGACGGCAGGGACCTGGTGCTGATCGACGCTGGACGAATCAACCCACGCGGTCGGCTGATGGCCGCGTACCGGCCGCAGGCACCCGAGGTCACGCTGGAGTTCGCCCGCGACCGGTCGGGTGGCGATTTCCGCGGCGGACCGACCAGCGGGCTGACCCTGCGCGGGGCACTCGCCGGGCCGGGCCTGGACGCGGCGGCCCTGGCCGCGCTGCGACACGTCCGGGCCGTGCACTGCCGCCTGGTGCCCGGCGAGCATCCGACACAGACCGCCGGGCTGCTGGTACAGCTCGCCGCGACCGGGGTGGTGCTGCACGCCCCGCTCCTGCCGCCCGCCGTCGCCGATCTGCTCGATCCACAGCTGCGGGCGCTGGTCAGCGAGCCGCTGCCGGCAGCGGAGACCGCCGTGGCAGCGGACGATCCGGCCGGTGCCACGCTGGCCGGTGCCGGTGCCACGCTGGCGAGCGAGGCGCGCAGCGTTCGGCAACGCCGCGCCGCGCTGCGCGGACACGCCGCCGGGTTGCGGCTGACCGGCCTCGCCACCGGCGGGCTACCGCAGCTCGGCCAGCCCCCGTCGGTCAGCGCGATCCTGATCACCCGCCGGCCGGAGCTGGTCGTTCCGGCACTGGCCGCGATCACCGACCAGACCTACCCGGAGATGGAGATCATCCTGGGGCTGCACGGCATCGACCTGCCGGAGGCGGCCCGGGTGGCGCTCTCCGAATGCGGCCGGCCGTTCGAGGTGGTGCACCTGGCGGAGTCGGTCGACTTCGGCGCCGCCCTCGGCGCGGCCACCCGCCGGGCCCGGGGCACCCTGATCACGAAGTTCGACGACGACGACAGCTACGGCGTCGAGCACGTCTGGGATCTCGTCCTGGCCCGGCACTACTCGGGCGCGACCCTGGTCGGCAAAGGCGCCGAGCTGGTCTATCTGGAGAGTCAGGGCGTCCTGCTGCGCCGCCGGTCCGGCGTCTCCGAGGCGTACGGCGATGTGGTGGCCGGCGGCACGATGCTGCTCGCCAAGGGCGATCTGGAGGCGGTCGGCGGCTGGCGGCCGGTGCCCCGCTCGGTCGACCTCGGGCTGATCGAGCGGCTCCGGGCGGCCGGCGCGACCATCTACCGCACCCACTCGCTCGGCTACGTCTACCACCGGCGGCCGACCGGCCACACCTGGGATCCGGGCGAGGCGTACTTCGTGGACAGCTCCTACGCCCGGTGGCCCGGGGTCCCACCGGACGCGATGGCCGACGAGGTCAGACCACCATCGACGGCAGCGGCCAGCGACGCAGCCGGTGCGGCAGCCAGACCAGCCGGTCGCCCACCTTCGTGACCAGGCCCTCCTCGCCGAAATCGCGGGCGATGTCGAGATCCACGGCGGTGACCTCGGCCCCGTCGAGAAGTTGGGCGAGCACCGCCAGGTACGCCGGATCGTCGATGGTCAGCAGGTTCAGCTGGCCAGCGCGCCGGTCCCGGACCTGCACGAACCCGGGCCCCCGGCGGTACGTGCACTTGTCGAAGTAGAACGCCGACCGCCAAACGGATGCCACCGCTGCCGGATCCCGGGCACCGTCACCGGCCGCCGAATCTTCAGCACCGTCGCCGGCCGTTTCGACCCGCGTCGGTGGCCGCAGGTGGCTGTACACCCGCCACAGTTCGTCGTCGCCGCCGGGTAGCCGCAGCGACCAGTCCACCTCGATGGCGTAGCTGGTCAGCTCCCGGACCAGCACCAGTCGGCGGACCGCGTCGGCCGACTCGGCCGGACCGGCCACGGTGAGATCCACCACGCCGGGCAGCGCCACCTTGCGTACCCCGGCGTCGAGCCAGCCCGCGACGGTGTCGGTGACCGGACCGGTCATCTCGGCCGGACCCAGGTCGATGCCGGGGATGTCGGCGACCGCCGGATCGTGGTCGCGGTGCAGGTGTACGGCGACCGGCCGGGCGGTCGGCGCCTCAAGAAAGGTGCTGGTCAACGCGGAACTCCTGTCAGACGGCGGTGAGCGCGGGCTCGGGTGCGGCGACGCCGGTCACCGCGGCCGCCCGCCCGGCGCCCGCCGGCTGCGCGGCTTCGGACTCGGCGGCTTCGGACTCGGCGGCGGCCCGCTCCTGGTGCAGATGGTCGATGCGGATCAGTTCCTGATTCATCGCCCGGGGCGCGATCTGGATGAACTGGTCGGCGTCGCCGAAGACGATGCCGAGTTCGTGCCAGTGGGCCAGCAGCGCGGCTACCCGGTCCGACGGCTCGTCGAGCCGGCGGGCCAACGACGCGACGCTGTGCGGCTGGTCCAGTTGTCGAAAGGCGGCGAGCTCAACCGGGTCGGTCAACCGCAGGACGTGCCAGTCGTAGTGCCGCCGTTGGCTGACCAGCACGATCTCGTGGCCGAGGTCGTGGTGGGTGAGCCGGCTGCGGGCGTACTCGTGCTGCCATTGGGTGACGGCCCGGTCGAGTGCCTCGGCGGTCGGCTCGTCGATGCCCTGCGTCGGGGTGTCGAAGATGTACGCCAGGTCCATCAGCTCGGATTCGGGCAGGTCGTAGATGAGCCGGTACTGGGCGGCCGGGCGCAGGTCGGTGAAGCCGAGCGCCGGGTTGACGAAGTACGGGCTGAACCGTTCGATGGCGATCCGGGTGCTGCCGTCGGGCGGGCAGAGGTGGTGCAGGGCCGGCATCTGGTCCATGACCGACTGGTAGTCGGCGTCGGTCTCGCCGGGGAATCCGAACAGGTAGTTCCAGGCGATGGTGATGCCGCTGGTCTCCGCGTCGCGCAGCATGCGCACGTTGAGACAGCCGGTCACCCCCTTGTCCATGATCTTGAGCACCCGGCTGTTCAGATTCTCGATCCCGGGTTGCACGCTGACCAGGCCGGCGTCGGCGAGCGCCTGCACCTGCGGGCCGCGCATGTTCGACTTGATCTCGTACTGCAGCCGCAGGTCGTAGTCGGACTCGGCCAGCCGGGGCAGCAGCGAGGTCACGTAGCTCATGTCGAGGATGTTGTCGACGACGAACATGTCCAGCACCTGGTGGCGCTCGACCAGACCGACGATCTCGTCGAAGAACCGCCCCGGATGCTTGCTGCGGAACTGCATGAACGATCCGTTGAGCCCGCAGAAGGTGCAGTGGTGCTTCTCTCCCCACCAGCAGCCGCGGGCACCCTCCACCACCAGCCGGGGTTCGACCCAGTGGTTGGCCCGGGAGCTGGCGAGCCGTTCGAAGTAGCCGGTGTAGTCCGGGCTGACGATCTCGGCCGGCGGCAGTGGCGTGGTGCTCATCGGGTTGGCCACGTGCCGGCCGTCCGGGGTGGCCCAGCACAGGCCTTCGATGCCGGCCAGCTCGGGCTGGCCGCTGGCGTCGGTCAACGCGGTGAGCAGCTTCGGGAACGCGGCCTCGCCCTCGCCGCGTACCACGAAGTCGATGAAGGAGAAGTTGCGGTGCATGGCCGCGCCCTGCTCACCGTCGCAGTTGGCGCCACCGAGCACGGTGCGGATCCGGGGGTCGAGCTGCTTCACCGCTCGGGCGGTGGCCAGGGCGGCGGCGTTCTGCTGGAACGTCGAGGTGAAGCCGACGACGTCCGGTGCCCGCTCGACGATCCGGGCGGCGACCTCGGCGACGAAGTCGGGCGCCATGCGGTGCAGTTCCAGGTTGCGTTTCAGGTCCCGCTCGGACATCTGGCCCTGGACACGGCTGGTGAACTCGCTGACCCGCCATTCAGGATCGTCGTAGAGGGCGGAGGAGAAGACCCAGTCGCCGCAGCCGGAGAAGTAGGTGAACAGCGAATAGTAGTAGTAGTCGCTCAGGCCGAAGTCGGTGCGATCGACGACCCAGTCGACGAAGTCGAGGTTGGCGTGCATGGCCTCGACCTGTGCGTCCGGCACCTTCTGGCGGACGCTGTTGGTGAGGATGCCCAACGCCAGCGACGGGACATCGATCGATGACCACGGCATGTTGACCAGCAGAATCCGCATGTGCCCTTCCATTTCAGTAGGACTCGCCCTGGTGGGATGGAGGCGGTCGGCAGCGCCGACAGACAGCGGTGGTCCGCCCGCCTCCACCCCGTACGACCGATCAGAACTTGATCTTGACCGTGACCGTGACCTGTACGCCCGCGCTGCGAAGCTGGTCGCGGTTGCCGTTGATCGGGTCGTTCTCGACAACGTTCTTCCGCATGCCGTTCACCTCCTCTCCAATGGACGACCGACTTGCCAACGTGCGGTGGGTCGGGTCAGCCGACCGGCCTGGCCATCGCAAGCGCGACCGGGGTCCCCTCCTCCTGCACGCCGTCGAAGTGCCGCTGCATGAACAGCAGCACGGTCTGCATCAACGCGAGATGGCTGTGCGCGTCGAAGTCGTCGTGCCCGGCGCGCCGCCGGACCAGCTGATGCGGCACCCGCCGCGCCGCGAGCAGGCCCGCGTACCGTTCCACCGGCGCGGGCGGGCAGCGCACGTCGTCGCTGGAGACGGCGAGCAGCACCGGCGCCCGGACCTGGCCGACGTAGCTGGCCGGCGACGACCGGGTGTACGCCTGCGGCACCTGTTCGGGGGTGCCGCCGAAGAGCATCACGTCCAGCGCCTGAACCGCTGGCGAGGCGGCCTGGAAGGCGGCGGCGTAGTCGGCGATCGGGTTGATCGCCACCCCCAACCGCCACAGCTGCGGCTGAACCCCGAGGGCCAGCAGCGTCAGATAGCCGCCCCACGAGGTGCCCCACAGGGCGACCCGACCGGCCTCGATCGTGCCGGCGGCGACCAGGTGCTCGCGGACCGCCGCCAGATCCGCGACCTGGGTCAGGCCCACTCCGTCGCTGAAGTCGTTGCGCCAGGCCGAGCCGTAGCCGCTGGACCCCCGGTAGTTGACCCGCACCACCGCGCATCCGGTGCTGACCAGGACCTCCACCAGCGGGTCGTACGCGTCCCGCGCGTGCTGCGACGGTCCACCGTGGACCAGAAAGACGGCCGGATGGGTGGCCCGGTCATCGTTCGGGACGGTCAGCAGGACATGGATCCGCCCGCCCGGTCCCGGCACCCACAGCTCCCGCCGCTGGTAGTCGTCCACCGCCACCGCTGCCGGATCCGGCTCGGCACCACCGTCGGGCAGCCGCACCCCGCGCGCCGACCGCAGCTGCGGCGGGGTCAGCGAATCCGTCCAGATGTAGACGACATCGCCGTCCGGCCAGACCGCCGCGTCGAGCACACTGCCCGCCGGGGTCGGCCACACCACGCTGGTACGCGAGGTGAGGTCGGCTTCGTGCAGGATCGTACGCGCGTACTGGTCCTGCCGAATCAGGATCCGCCGGCCGTCCGGGTACCAGCTCGCGGTGATCTCGGTGTCGAACCAGCACCAGCCGTGCACCGTCAACCCGTCTTGCCTGGTCCAGGTGGCCGGGCAGTACCGGCCGTCGGACTCCACGACGAGCAGTAGCCGGGGTTCGCCGTCGCCTCCGTTGCCGCCTCGGTTACCGCCGGGCGCGAAGCCCAGCGCCCAGACCCGCCGGCCGGGGTGACCGGCTACCCGGCCGGCCGGCGTACCGTCGCGGTCCAGGACGGTGACCGCGTCGGCGGCTGCCGCGTCGGAGCCGACAACGGCGAGGTCACCTGTTGGGTCGAGGTCGACAAGGTACGCGTACCCGTCGATCCGGGTGACCTCGGTGATCCGGCCGTGCGGCTCCCGACGGTGCAGCGCCAGACCGTCGTCGTCGGCGAGCCCGACCAGGGCGGTGCCGTCGTCGGCCATCGCGATACCCGCGTGCCGGGCGGGTGCCACCCCGGGCAGCGCCGGAACGGACGTCGCCACCGCGCCCTGCGCCGGGCCAGCCCCGCTGGATGCCGGTGTCGTCGTGGTGGGGCGGTCGGGAAAGTCGGTGGTACGCCAGACACCGACCCCGGCCAGGTCGTCGTCGAACCACCACACGGTCTCACCGGCCGGATCGAGCGCCGCCCTGATCGTGCCGGTCGGCCGGTCGGTCAGCTGCGTCAGGGCACCGGCCCGGCGGTCCCAGGCGAAGATCTGGCACCGCCCGTCGGCGTCACCGACGTACACCACCCGGTGCGGTGCGTGCTCGGCGACGACCGGCAACGCCGGGTAGAACAGCCGGTACTCGCGACTCATCGACGTGCCTCCTCGACCTGTGACTCTGGCTCCGACTTGGACTCGGGGGCGGGCCCCGGCAGTGGCTCCGTCTCGGCCTCGGCCTCTTCCGCGCCGGCCCGCAGTTGCCGCAGGTTGACCGTGGTGTACGTGGCCAGCACGGCCAGCACCGCAGCGAAGATCAACGCGACGGCCGTCGGGCTGTACCAGGCGACCAGCAGCCCGGCCAGCAGCGGTGCCGGAGTCTGCAGCACCTCGCCGGCGGTTCCCATCACGGTGCCCACCCGGCCCTGCAGTTCGTCCGGGGTCAACGCGATGACCCGCGCCTGGAAGATCACCCCGAGCAGCGGGCTGAGCAGGAACACCAAGCCGAACAGCAGCCCGTACGTCCAGGTCTGCCGGGCCTGGGACAGCGCCACCACCAGCGCCACCATCGCCCAGGAGGCGACCACGACGACGGTCATGGGCCGGACCCGGCTGAACACCGCCGGCGCGGCCAACGCACCGGTCAGACCGCCGACACTGGCGACGGTGAGAATCAACCCGATCGACGCGGCCGGAGCGCCGTCCCGACCAGCGGTGAGGATCGCAAAATAGATCAGGGCACCGAAGGTGAAATTGATCCCGGCGGCCCAGATGGTCACGAATCTCAGGAACGGCTGGTTCCATACGAACCGCAGGCCGTCACGCAGATCGGCAAGAAATGACGTACGCCCGCTGCGGGCCGGCGTCAGGTCGGTACGGATCGCCGACACCAGCAGCGCCGACACCACGTACGAGACCGCGTCGACCAGGAATGGAACCCAGCGACCGAGTTGATAGAGCGCACCACCGAACACCGGACCGACGATCTGTACGGCGTGGTTGCGCGCCTCCAATCTTGAGAGCGCCCGTTTGTCGTCGGCGGGCAGCACCCGTCGGATGGCACCGGCACCGGCGGCCTCGTACCCGCTCTGCGCCAGCCCTTCGACGAAGGCCGCGCCGACGAGCACCGCGAGGGTGGCCGTTCCGGTGGCGACCCCGACGAACAGCCCGCCCATGACCACCCCTGCCACCAGCAGGGATGTAACCATCATCAGCTTGCGTGGCAGACGGTCGGCCAACACCCCGGCCGCCGGGGCGGCGACCAGCCGGCCGACCAGGGCCGCCGCGCCGACCAGGCCAGCGGCCGCCGGCGAACCGGTTGTCGCCAAGGTCACCAGTGGAAAGACGATGCCGGAGGTCTGCGACCCGAGCTGGTCGACGGCACCAGCGATCCAATAGAGTCGGAAATCCCGCTTCCTCATTGTCTCGGCCGACGATTCGTCCGCCATGGATGCGGCTGACATCAGCAACACCACGTGATTGACATGAACGTCCCAGCTTTGTAATCGAGACTTCCCAGCTTGCGTTAATCAGGTCAGCGAAACCGACTGGCCACCCCCGATCGGGGCCGTGGACAGAGGCTAACAGCGTCCGCAGCACGAAGCAAGGATGTAAATACGTTGAGCGATACAACCCCGGCTAATCCCCGGTCATTCAAACCGAACTTGGCAATATTCGTCACAAGAATTGCCGGTGTACCGCAGGAGGAAGTATTTAGCAGCAAACCCGGTATCAGCGTCGTTGTGCAGACACGGCCCGGGTTCGGCCGAAAGCCGGATTCCACCCGGCAGCACCGGGTACGTCAGCCCTGCACCGTCCTGGGCCCGGCCACGGGCGCGATGTCGGCCAGACACGGTCGGGTCGACCACGTCGTCCTGGCTCTGCAGCATGACCGCCCTGACGGCGGGTATTCGTCGGTCATGGTGGGCAGCGCGAATACCTTCTCGCGATCCCGCACCCTGGTGGCGGGGTCGGGTCGCAGCAGAGCCGTCGTCCGGCCGGCCGGGCACGCCGATCTGGCGACCACGGCCCGTACCCATGTGGAGTTCCTGCCGGTCGGGCTGTTTCCGTCGCTCGGGGCAGGCTTCGTCCGCCGCTGGCAGCGCACCTACCTCGACTCCCGGCACGGCGTCGGTTACGTGGTCACCGACCCGGCGACACCCGACGATGACGTTGTCGGATTCCTGCTGGGCACCACCGACCAGGCCGCCCACATGGCGGCACTGTTCGCCGATCGCCGGGCGCTGGCGTCCCTCGCGGCGGCCGGTGCTGGGGCGTTGGCCCGCCGCCCCGGGCTGGCCCGCCAGCTGTCCTCCCGGGCCGTTCCCTGGGCCCGCCAGATCGCGCAACGCCGCTCCGGCCAGCCGGCCCCGGCGAACGGGCCGGCCGACAATCCGCAGGTGGCGGTGATGGTCGCGGTGGCGGTGCAGCCGCAGTGGCGGGGCAGCGGAATCGGGGCGGAACTTGTCCGCCGGTTCGTCGAGGATGCGCGTCGCGCCGGGGCGGCGGAGGCCGAGTTGGTCACCCCGGTCGGGTCGGCCGGCGCGACGGGATTCTACGAACGGCTCGGCTGGGAGCTCGGACCGTGCTGGCACACCCGCGACGGCGACCAGCTTCAGGCGTACCGTCAGCGCCTCGTCTCCGCAGCCTGATCGGACCGCCGGCCACGCCCAGGGGGCGGGTCGAGTGGGCAACGGTACGGCGTGCCGGTGCGGCGACAGCACCGGCAGCTGCTTCAGCAGGAAGTACGCGAGTGACGTTCCGACGTGCTTCTGTCGAAGCACGTAGTCAACCACCATCGATGACAACGCCGCCTGGATCTCGCACGCCTGTGGCCCGACAGTGGATGCGGCCTTGATGGCGTGCCGCGCGGCGATGGCCTCCCAAACGTCGGGGCCGCCGGCCAGCGCCGCCCGCTGCCCGGCCGGCCCGTCGCGCAGCAGGATGCCGGGGTACGTCTCACCGTCGTACCAGCTCATGGGGCTACTCCTCCTCGTCGAAAGGAAGTGCGGGTCCGTCGTCGGTGACTCCGTCGGGGAGCCGGCCGGCGGCGGCGAGCCGCTCGTACGCCCAGCGCCAGTCGTCGCAGCGGCTCCGCAGGCAGGACACGCAGACCTTGAGCGTCGGCGAGTCGCTGCTCACCGCGCGCCCGCGTAGTAGTGGTGCTGGCCGTTGGGCCGCCGCGCCAGCGGCGCGGCAGGAACCGCATGGCGCGCACCGCCGGCCCGGTCAGCCGCGATCGCCGTACGCCGTCAGGACCGCTGTTGCTCCGGTGGTCGCCGCCGGTCACCGCCACCAACCGGTGCCGTACGGTCGCCGCGTTTCGCCTGAACATGCTGAGCCTCCTGTGGGGAGAGAATCGTGGAAAGGCGCCGGGGCGGGGCAGGATCACGCCAACCGAGTTTGCAGACCTGGGAGCCGCGTTGCCGGGCACCCGCCCCGGGCCGTGCCACCACGATGCCGGAGGTACGCGGCAGCTTCATCGGCCGACTCGAACACCCCGATCCGGTCTTCAAACGGAACGAGTACCTGGGAAAGCTCAACATGGCTACGGCCCTGTACCAGCAGGGCGACCATGCGGGATCCGGCGCGATCGCACTCAACGTTCTGCCTGCCGTCGCGTCGCTCAAGTCTCAACGCGCACGGAAGCGACTGGCGTCGCTGCGCACCGACCTCGGACGGGCGGCTCCACACGTGCCGGCGGCTCGTGACTTCATCGATGGGTACGACGCCGCCAAGGTCGCCTAACTTGCGGTCGACGGTCTCAAGCTCGACGTCTACGACGCCCGTAGCCCCGTCGAGGTGACGCCTACGCACCCTAAAACGGACGCGTGAGGTGTCTCAGCGTCACCTCGACGAAAGTGCGAACCGCGGATCGCTGAGACCGAGCACCGGTCAGCCAGGGCCACCATCGTCGTCGCCATTGAGGAGTACGTCGCCCGGCACAACAAACGGTCCGACCTGCTCGACCCGCAGTGCCTGCTCGACCCGGCTGAAGCGGATCCGTTCCTGCTCCAGGCGTACCGCCGGGCCGAAGGTGTCGGTGACCAGATCGGCGTACAGCGCCGACTCGTCCGGCGTCAACGCCGGCATTACGGTGTTGACCGGACTCGCCTCCCGGCCCCAGTGCGGCCGGTGGGCCAGCAGGGTCACCCGGTCCATCAGCATCGAGCGCACGTGCGGGAACACCGCCCGCAGCCGGTCCAGGATCGCGAAGCCGTGCGTGTCGATGTCACCCCAGTAGATCAGCTCACGGTCGGCCAACCAGGGCACCGCGTGCAGCGCACTGGCCGCGTACCCGCCGCCGAGGATGGCGAGAGCGCCGTCGACCTGCGGCAGCGCCAGGTAGGTGATCTCGTTCTCCACGACGAACACCCGGGTCGCGGCGATCGGGACGGCGGCCAGCTCCCCGGCCCGCACGGTCAGCTCCCGGTACGGTGCCAGCCCGGCCGGTGGGGTCGCGTCGAGCGAGCGGAGCCGCACGTACGCCGGTTTGCCGCGCAGCCGGTAGCGCTGCACGAACCGGCTCGGTGGATGCTCGGCCGCCACCCGCTCCGGTGGCAGCTGTCGGTCCAGCAACTCGGCCAGCACCCCGCGATGCTGTTCGATGAACTTGGTGTCCACCCCGGGCACGTCGACCTGCCGCAGATAGCGGTCCGGTCCGCCGTACCGCTCGATCCAGCGCACCGTGTCGACCAGCCGGTCCCATCGGTCAGCCTGCGCCAACGCCTTCATCGGATGGTCCGTGACCCAACCGGCGAGCGCCGGCGCGGCCCGGTGGGTCCGGTCGAGCAGCGTGGCGAAGCGCTCCACCTCGCCGGCCGCCCGCAGCAGCCGCCACAGCTGCTCCGGCCGCTCGATCCTCACCTTGGCGGGCACCGTGTTGGTGCCGACCAACCGCCCACCGACGGTCTTCCACTCCAACCGGACGAGCGTGTCGTCGACCTGCCGCCACCGGCCGAGCCAGTCCTGCGCGGCACCGAAGTCGGCCGCCAGCTCCGCCGAGGTCGGTGCCCGCAGCGGCAACTCCACCGGCTGCCACGGCTCGCCCCGGGCCAGCGCACGCAGGAACTCTCCCGCCGCCCAGCGCCGGCGCAGCTTTTCCCGGAGGTCGTCGAAGCTGGTCCAGGCCGGCTGGGGTCGCCGGCTCACCCGTCGGCCCGTTCGTAATCCTGCCGGCGGGCATGGTATTCGTCGATGGTCAGGCTCTGCAGCCGCGAGTAGCTGCCTTTCGGGTTGTCGACGAAACCGACCGCCGACACGTGCGGCTCGATGACGTGGATCTTCTGCAACGGAGTGACGATCAGCAGCTGCAACCCGATCCGGTCGAACAGCATCAGGGCGAACCGCGTGGACTCGTCGGAGCCGCGCCCGAACGCCTCGTCGATCACCACGAACCGGAAGGTGCCCGCGCCGGTCCCGCCCGCCGTGTCCAGTTTGAACTGGTACGCCAGGGACGCGGCGAGGATCGTGTACGCCAGTTTCTCCTTCTGTCCACCGGACTTGCCGCCCGAGTCGGTGTACGTCTCGTACTCGCTGTCGTCCTCGCGGTAGCGTTCGGTCGCCGAGAAGACGAACCAGTTGCGCACGTCGGTGACCCGCCGCGCCCACACCTTGTCGACCTCGGTCAGGCCCTCCCGCCCCTGGAACCGCTCGATGATCTGCTTGACCTGCAGGAACTTCTGCTCCGAGTACTGGTCGGAGTCGTCCGCGCCGAGCGAATTGTCGGTGCAGGCCCGCAGGTCGGTGCGGAACTGCCGGATCTCCACGTTCGGCGTCGGGTTGCCGTCCAACTCGATGTAGCGGCCGGCGTTGTAGTCGATGCCGACCAACGACTTGTTGATGGTGTCGATCCGCTCCTTGATCAGGTCAGCCTGCTTGCGTAGTTGCGAGTGGAAACTGGCGATGTCGCGGACGGTGTTGGTGTTCAGGTACGTCTTGAACTCGGCCTCGAAGCGCGGCAGGTCGTCCTGCACCAGCCGGTCCCGCATCGCCCGGTACTCGCCGGCCGACTCGATCGAGTTGTCCAGCTCCGCGGTGTCCAGCGGATACCTGCTGCGGAAGTCGGCCATCCGGCTGGCCGCCCGGGAGCTGGCCTGCTGCTGCCGACGGGCGGCGTCGTCTCTGCGGCCGGCCAGGTCGCGATCCAGCTCGGCGCCGAGCTTGTCGTAGTCCTCCGGACTGCCCGGCACCGACGATTCGACCAGGGCGGCCAGCGCGTCGAACATCGCCGTGGCGGCGGCGTAACCTGGCTCGGCCAGCAGTTCGGCGGCCCGCCGTCGCGCCGACTCGTCGCGCTCGATCTGCCCGCCGATCTTGCCGATCCGGCTGTTCAGCGTCTGGCGGTCGGATTCCAGGACCGTGATCCGGGCGTCGACCCGGTCCAGCTCGGCGGTCAGCCGGGCCAGCTCACCCGAGGCGGACTCCAGCCGCTGCTTTTCCCGGATCAGCTGCCCGATCCGGGTTGCCGACGACTGCCAGTCGATCTCGGTGGCGTCGACGAACTCGACCAGCTTGCTCAGCGTGTCGCGCCGGCGGGACAGTCTGTCGAGCTGGCCGCGCAACTGATCCCGCTCCGCTGCCGCCGCCCGGTGCTCCTGGGTGACCTGCAACGCCTTGGCCAGCAGCGCCTCGATCTTCTGCTGCACGCTCCAGCCGAGAACGTAGGTGCTGCGGTCGTCGATCCGGGACCGGTCGTCCTTTTCGTGCCGGCCACCGGCGTCCTTGGTCTGCCCCGCCCTGGTCACCGCTCGTTCGGCCCGGCGGAACTCGGTCACCGAGTCGACGCACTCGTAGCCGGCCCGTCGATGCAGTTCCCGGGTCAGCCAGCCGCGCAGCGGCGACTCCTTGACCTCCAGCTTCGCCGACAGCGGCCGGTCACCGTACGGCTGCTGCGGCTGGCGTGGCACGGACGCCGGCACCCGGTAGTAGACCAGCCGGCCGGACAGGTGATGGTTGTCCGCCCAGTCGGCGACCGCCGGATAGTGCGCGTCCGGCACCAGCAGCGACAACGCGAACCCGCGCAACACCCGCTCGGCGGCGCCCTCCCACCGGGTCTCCTCCGCCCGCACCTGGATCAGCTCGCCAGCGAACGGCAACTCCGACTCGGGCAGCCGCAGCGCCGTGCAGATCGCCGACCGCAGCTCCAGGTTGCGGCGCGGGATGTTGCTGCGCCGCTCGCGCAGGCTGCGCAGTTCGGCGTTGACCTCTTCGGCCTGCCCGCCCAGCTCCCGCACCCGCACCTCGGCGTCGGTGAACGCGTTCTGCGCATCGGCCTGTGCCCGATCACCGACGGTCGCCGCCTCGGCGACCTGATCGCGGCGGGCGGCGAACTGCTCGATCGCGCCGATCTCCGGCAGCCCGGCCTCGGTCAGCAGCAGGTTGTACCGGTCGGACCGCTTGCGGCGCTCGCCGCGTACCCGCTCCTGCTCGCCGATCTGGCGTTGCAGGTCGGCGATCCGGTCGCCGCCGTGCCCGGCCCGTTCGAGGTCGAGGCGGCGGTGCTCGGCGCGGCGTTCCGCCAACTCGTCGATCACCCCGGTCAATGCCGCCTGCTGCTCGTCGCGCTCCTTGCCGTGGGTGGCGATCCGGGTGTCGAGCAGCTCGACCTTGCCGCGGGCGCAGAAGTACGGCAGGGCCGCCCGCTGCGCCGCCAGCTCGTCGACCTGCCGGCCGTGCGAGTCGTACTGGTCGCAGGCGTCCAGCAGCGGACGCAGGTCGGCCAACTGCTCACGGGCCCTGACCACGGCCGAGTGTGCCCTGGTCAGATCCTCGAAGTGGGCGACCAGCCGCCGGATCCAGCCGCCGGCGTCGAACGGCTCCAGCATGTGGTTGCGGACGAAGTCGTTGAGGTCACCGACCGCCTTCATCGACACCGTCTGGTGGAACAGGTCCATCGCCTGGTCGGAGGCGATGCCGAGGCGGCGGCGGAAGTCCTTGCCGTACTCGGGGAAGTGGTCGTAGAGCTTGGCCCCGGCGGCGCGCAGCCGCTTGCGCAGCGCGGTGATCTCCGGGCCGAAGTTGACGAAATGCTCCGCGATGGTGAGATCGACGTTGGCGACGAGGAAGAACCGGTCCGGCTGGCCGGCGTTGCCCTCCCGCATCCAGAACACCTGGGCCAGTGTCACCGTCGCCCCGGTGCTCTGATCGGCGAAGACCCCCAGCAGCACCGAATAGCTGTCGGTGCCGCGCAGCCCGACCGGCCGGGACGCCCCGGTGGCCTCGTCACGCTCCGACTTGTAGTAGCCGAGCATGTACGAACGCAGCGACCGTTCCCGCGTCTCCGCCCCGGCCGCCTTGTTGTACGAGATCTTGTGCGCCGGCAACAGCAAGGTGGTGATCGCGTCCACGATGGTCGACTTGCCGGAGCCGATGTCGCCGGTGAGCAGCGCGTTCGCGCCGCCGGGCCGCAACGTCCAGACCCGGCCGTCAAAGGTGCCCCAGTTGCGGACCTCCAGCCGCTGCAGCCGGAACCCGACCAGTTGCCGCGCCGCAGCGTTGTCGCTTGCGGTGTCGGTCATGTCTCGTCCTCCGCACCAGGGCCGGCACCAGGCGCGTCGCCGCCCGGCGCGTCAGGCCGAGCGCCGGTGAGTTCGGCGGCGTACTCGGCCAGCCGGGCGTCGAAGTCGGCCAGCCACTGCCCGTCGACGTACGCTTTCAGGATGCGCCGCACCTCGTAGCTGGCGTCGCCGTCCTTGACCTTGCGTAGGAAGCCCAGATCGACCACCTTGCCCAGATGGGCATCGATCTGATCGACCAGCCGGGCCTCGCCCAACGACGTCGGCAGGAACGTCGCGAGCATGTCGATGATCTGCTGACGGGTCAGCACCAGGCGGCTGTCGGCGTTGTCGGCGTCGAACTCGGCGAGCTTCTTGCGCAGCAGCGCCAGCAGCAGGCTGACGTGGAACGACAGCGACCGCCGGGGGACCAGCCGGGGGATCGCCGACGCCTGGGCGTCGTCCGGGTCGTCGTCGCGGGAGCGCAGGTACGCGTACCCCTCGGCCTCGTCGACGACGACGGTCAGGCCCATCACCGCGACGTAGTCACGCACCTGGGCCTGCAGTTGGGTCAGGTGCTGCCAGGGCACCGGGTGTGCCTCACGGTAGAGCACCCCTTTCATCAGATGGGTCACGGCCAGCGACAGGTTCGGCTCGGCCGCTCTGGTGGCGACGGTCAACGTCCGATCTCCTCTCCGGCGCTGGCAGCCACACCAGCTCGGACAAAGGACACCGCCGGAAGTACGGCGGACCGCAGCCGGCCGTCGTCGTCACGCCAGCGCACCTGCTCATCCTGCTGTTCGTCGAAGAGCACGTCGAACTCGGGATCCCGCAACGACAGGTAGGTGACCAGCTCGGCCAGGCCCTGCTCCAGCGGGTGCCGGGCCAGTAGCTCGGGCAGCGAGACCTGGGCCTCCCCGGCCAGTTCCCCGCGCACCGTGCCGCGCAGCCGGGTCGGGTCGACGTACACCTGGTCGAACAGCGCCGAGACGTCGATGGTGACCGGGCCGGTGTCGCCGTCCGGGTCGCTCTGCAGCGCCTGCTTGACCCGGGGCCGGTAGAGCGGGCGTTCCATCGGCAGGGTGACCTGCGGCGCGTTGGCGTCGATGTCGTGGCGCAACCCACCGAGCGGCTGGTCGCGCAGCTCGATCGCGTGCGACTCGATGCTGCGCAGGATGTCCATCACCCGGCGGTTCTCCAACCAGACCTGGTCGTCGAGGAACCGACGCAGCTGCTCGGAGAGCATTCGTACGGTGGCCTGGGTACGTTCGGCCGCGTCCAGCCAGTCGTAGTGGATGCGCCGCATCCGGGGTTCCGGATCACCGATTGCGTCGAGCTGCTGCACCTTGGCCAGCAGGTCGCTGAACTCCTCCTGCCGCTGCGGGGAGAGCAGAAAGTCGTAGAAGGCGTGGAAGGTACGGCCCTGGTCGGATTCAGCGATGCTGTGCCGGCTGCCGACCACCTCGTCCAGCAGGTCCCCCTTCGACCCGCTCCAGGTCGCGATCTGCTCGCGCAACGACCGGTCCAGTGCCCGGAAGTTCGCCTCGACTTCCCGAAAGTCACCGAGCAGGCCGCGCGCCGTCGTGACGAACTGCTGGTAGCGGTCACGCTGGGCGGCTGGCTCCAGCAGCTCGACTTCGCCGGCGTTGACCCGCTCGATCTCGGCGTCGATCTCAGCACGCCGGGCGTACAACTCGGTCAGCCGTACGTCCGGGTCGGTCTCGGCGCCGAAGACCATCTGACGCAGCAACTCCAGCACGATGTTGAGGCGCGACTCGGTGCCGACGAAGGTACGCCCACGCAGCGACTGCACCCAGGCCAGCGCCCTTTCCACTGCCGGGGTGGCGTCGAAGTACGCCTCGTCGGAGCCGGGTGGGTAGTACTTGCGCAGCCAGCCGACCTCCGGCTGGGCCCACTCGTCCAGGTACGCCTTCGCGCTGCGGGGAAAGCTGCCCTCGCCGAGCCGCGCGTTGAGCGTGTGCAACTCGTCGGTGAGCTGGCCGGCCAGCTCGGCGGCGGAGATCGACCGGATGTTTTCTTCAACGAACACCCGACCGAGGAACGTCAGGACCAGCGCGGCGTGATCGGCGCGGAGCAACCGCCAGCCCGGGTCGTTGCGCCGCAACCACTCCAGGTCGTCGAACTCCACGGGCTTCCTCACGCTCGATCAGTTCAGTCAGCCATCCATGTTACGGATCTTTGGTCGAACCGACAATCTTCAACGCTACCCACGATCGTTGCAACCGTTGTCAGTCGCCGAATTGTCGACGAAAGGAGCCCTGGCCAGGTCGGCCAGGGCTCCCGTGGACGGTTTCAGGACGGTGGTGTCGGCGTCACGCCGGAGAGATACCTTCGGCGAAGTCGTAGAGGCTCTTGATGTCGTTGTCGAAGTACGGGCCATCGAATTGGCCGTTGCCCGGGTTGTCACCGTGGCTCACGACGCTGTTGATGTATCCGTACCCAATCGAGTCGTCGTAATCCTGCAGCCAGGGTCCGCCGCTGGAACCGTAGGTCATGTTGCAGTACATCCGGATCTGCTGGCCGCCGGCGTTCCACGTGGTGCCCTGGCAGTAGTACTGGCTCTCGCCGCCGCCCAGGTTCGACGGATAGCCGAGAGCGGTGACATAGACGCTGTAGCTGTAGTTCCAGCGCAGCCCGTGGCCACCGACGGTGTCGACGACCTTGGCGCCGTAGATGCCGCCGTTGTTCATGACGGCGATGCCCATGTCCTCGGCGTAGCTGCCGCTGGTGATCCACGCCGTGCGGGTGTTCAGGCTGGACGCCACGAAAGTGCCGTACGGCCGGACACCGTTACGGTAGCGCGGAACGAACTGCCAGTTGCCGTACCACTGCCCGCCGGGACCCTGATGTACGCAGTGACCTGCGGTCATCACCAGCCGCCGCTTGCCGCTGGCCACGGTGCTAGCCGAGCAGGAGGCGGTGCCGCCGGTCGGGGTGGTGAAGTAGACCTTGCCCACGGCCTGTGACTCGTTGAGCATCAGGTGAGCGTCGTCGCTGCCTTTGATACTCGGTGCCAACGGGGCGACCGAACCGACCGGCCCGTTGGGCTTCGCGTCCTGGATCGTCGATCCGGCCGGTGTCGCCGATCCGGCGAAGGTCAGGTCGACTGCCGAGGCCATGCGCTCTTCGGTCCAGAACTCGGTGACTTCCTTGGCGATCTTCGCGTTGGTGATCGCGCGACCGTCGCTGGTGCGGGCGACGGCGGTGGTGTTGCCGTTCCGATCGCTCGTCTCCGCTGACGGAGTTGCATTGGCGGCCGGCGCACCGGTCACGATCAGCGCGAGCGAGAGGCTGGCCATTGCGGTCCAGCGCAGGGTGGATTTCAAGAGGACCTCCCATGTCTCTTGGCGCCCCAGGCGGGCCACTGCAGCCTATTTACAGTTATCCATTGATCACAATGCCAAAAGAAGACGGATCATCGACAGTGGCACGTAAGCGCTTTCAGCAGGGCTGACGCAATATCCACTTTCCGCGTCGCCATAAATTTCGAAGCTTTGCCCTGAAGGCGTCAGAACCGCGCCAGAGCCCCGACATAATCGAGGCCAATTTCCGCCGCACCTAATCCATCCCGGATCAGCGTGAATGGTTCCGATACTGCGTCGTCCAACTATTTCGTGTCTGTTACGGCTACTCCTGCTGTAAGCTCCACTACCTGCTCAAAGCTGGCAAAGCCTCGGCACCCACCCAATTGCCGGCGTCGGCGCCGGCCCGACCGGGGCGCGACCTAGTACGGCAGCCGCCATTTGTTAGTTGACCAGGGCGTATTCGCGGTTGAGGCGGGTGCGTTGGTGGT
>NZ_JBHMIM010000056.1:0-44390 GCF_048060115.1 Micromonospora sp. LOL_023 | reverse complement strand
GACCGGCGCACCCGTCACCCGGTCCCTGATCGCCTACGACCACTGACCGGACATCGGAACTACTCGTCTAGTGCCCGCCCCGCATGCCGGTCGCTACCTCGGCCTAGCATCAACAGGTCAGCTCCCGGTCCACGGGAGGCACCGTCCGACGGGAGGGCAGATGGCCAAGAAGGCTCGCAAGAAGAAGGCACGCAAGAAGAGCGCGGCCAATCACGGCAAGCGCCCCAACTCCTGATGTCGGCGGGGGCCGCCGGATCGGTCACACGGGCACTCCCGCCGGATCTCAGTCGGGCAGGCACTCCCGCCGGATCAGTCGGGCAGGTACTCCCGCGAGTCGGCGTCGAAGACGAACTCGCTGAGCTTGGCCCGGAGCCGCTCCCGCAGCTCGGCCGGCGCGGTCTCGTTGCCGCAGCAGCGGGCGACGAGCGCCTTGACCTCCTGCTCGATGCCGAACTCACGCAGGCAGGGAGAGCATTCGTCCAGGTGGTGCCGGATCAGCTGACGCCGGTCCTCGGCACATTCCAGGTCCAGGTAGAGGTAGACCTCGGCGATCACCTGACGGCAGTCCTGGTCGAACGAGTCACCGTCGTGCACGGCCGTCACACCTCCTGTCCGGCTGCGGCAGGCTTGGTGCTCCGGGCTCGGTTGACGCCCCGGTCGGCGGCGTAACGCTCCAACATGCCGCGCAGGTTCCGTCGCCCACGGTGCAACCGGGACATGACCGTCCCGATCGGAGTGTTCATGATGTCGGCGATCTCCTTGTAGGAGAAGCCTTCCACGTCAGCCAGGTAGACGGCGAGCCGGAAGTCCTCCGGCAACTGCTGCAGCGCGTTCTTGACGTCGCTGTCGGGCAGCCGTTCGAGAGCTTCGGTCTCCGCCGACTTCAACCCGCTGGAGGTGTGCGACTCGGCCGCGGCGAGCTGCCAGTCGGTGATCTCCTCGGTGGGCGCCTGGACTGGCTGCCGCTGCCGGCGACGGTAGGAGTTGATGTAGGTGTTCGTCAGGATTCGGTAGAGCCAGGCCTTGAGGTTGGTGCCCTCCTCGAACTGGTGGAAGGCGGAGAACGCCTTCAGAAACATCTCCTGCACCAGGTCCTCGGCGTCGGCCGGGTTGCGCGTCATCCGCAGCGCGGCGGCGTACAACTGGTCGACGAAGGGCAACGCGTCACGCTCGAACCGCATGCGACGCTCGTCTGTCCGCTCTGATCGAGTCAACCGCTCGTCCCCCCTCGACTGTCCCGCCGAGGATACGCGTACGGGCCGACCGGCAGATGCGGTTCGGTCAGTTGTGCCCGCGCTCACCAACCGTCTGGCAGGCTGACCGGCGGCCTGGACGGTCGCGGTGGGCCGGGCGTCGCCCGGGCGTCGGGACGACGGGCCGGGTACGGCGAGACCCTCCAGGGTCGCGAGCTCGGGCGTCCGGTCGAGAACGCCGCGCAGCTGCTGGCCGATGTCCGGACCCCCTGCGGCCCGCGTTCCGCCCCGAATCTGGATTCGCACCGGTTCCGCCCCCTTCGTCGAACTGCTTCCCGGGGGGTGTAACACCGGGTGGGCGGTCGGGCATTCCAGCATCCTGCCGGCGGTGGCTCCGGCGTACTCACCCGTCCCGGCTCCGTTGCCGATGGTGGGCGCCGGAACCGGGAGGGGCCTGGGAGTTCCCGCGGCGGTGTCGCCACCGCGGCGTGGCCGGACGCCGGCTCGGCGTCACGGACACCCGATGCAACGACATGCGTGGTCCGACGGACACGGCCGCAGGGGTGAGCCGGTGACGCGATCAGGCCGGCGCGCCGCCGAGCGGCCCATCTGCCGGCCCGGTCGGTCAGGGCCGGGCCCACCCGTGTCGGGCGAGCCACCGCACCACCGCCGCCGCGGTGCCGGCGGGGTCGCCCTTGAGGTCGTGCCGCTCCCCCGGGCGGAGAACGACCTCCCGGTCTGGGCCGGGCGGCGGTACACCGAACGGGTCCCGGTCACCGTTGACGACCAGGGTGGGCCGGCCGGTGTCGAGTTCCTGGATCCGGGAACGTTCGGGCCGCCCCGGTGGGTGCAGCGGGAAGGCGAGGGTGACCACACCCGCGGCGGCCACCGCCGACGCGGTCCGGCAGGCGACCCGGGCTCCGCTGGAGCGCCCGCCGACGATCAGCGGCGGCAGCGGATCGAAGCCGGCGACCACATCGGCGACGACGGCACGCCAGGCATCGTCCAGGTGGCCGGCGGGAGCCGGCGCACGGCGGCCGGCGACCCGGTACGGCTGGGTGACCCTCGCCACCGCGACCGCTGCCCGGCTCGCGGCGGCGCACAGCGCGGACAGGTCCGCGGCGTCCACGTCGCCACCAGCGCCGTGCCCGAGGACGAGCAGGCCGACCGGCGCCGCCCGAGGGACCACGAGATCGACCCGGGCCGGCCCTCGGGGCGTGCCCACCATCCGTCGGGTGCCGGTCGGATCTGTCGGGTCGGTCTCCGCCATCGGGTCATTGTCCCGCCTCGGCGCCGGCGCTTCGGTCAGCTCAGCGGCACCAGGGTGAGCATCCGGTCGCGCACCAGTGGGCCCGGCTCGTCGACCACCGCCGTGTCGGGTTCGCCAGCGCCCTGCCAGGCGACCTGCATCGCGCGGCGCTCCCGGGGCGTGGTGGCTCCCCACACACCGTGGCTGTCCCCGGCGTCCAACGCCCAGGCCAGGCACGGCCCCTGCACCTGGCAGGTCCGGCAGAGCGCCACGGCCGCGTCGGCTGGTTCGCTCGGCGCGGGAAAGAACGTCTCCGGATCGACGCTCTGACAGACGCCGCGGGTCCGCCAGGCCTCGTCGAGCTGCCGTTCCGCCATCGCCCTGACCAGCCTGGGATCGCGGCGTGCGGCAGCCACCTCGTGTGGACGGGGCATTCGCGCTCGGGTCATTTACCCACCTCCCCCGTGGGATCATAGACATTGATCAAGGTCACTTGATTGGATCGAATCGAAATCCACTGTCGGCGCTGGTTTCTATCGCACTTCGCGGCCCCCAGACAAGGGGCAGCATCGATTCTGGGGAAAAATCGATCCGGCGATTCGGTCTCAACGCTGGCAAACCCCCGCGCCAGTAGTTGCTTGAACACGCAGAGCAAGCCCCCCGGGCGGCCGACTCGGGTGGGAGCGGTACCATGGTCCAGTCGGTACAGCGAGTCAGAACAGCTCAGTCTGGGCCGGCCGGCCCGATCCACCCGGCCCATCCCCCGGTACGACCCGTCGCACCAGTTCAGCGCCGTTGTTGCGGACGTTGCCGACAGCGGCACCGACCGGGCGGATCTCTATGCCGTCGAGGTAATTGCCATCCGGTGGGGTCAACAACGCGGCCCCGTCCACCTCCGGGTCCAGCCATTCCGACCAGCGATCCATCGGCAGCAGCAGCGGCATTCGATCATGAATCTCGGCCAGCGGCCCCACCGCCGAAGTGGTGATCACGCTACTGGTCACCAGTGGCTCCGGCCGGCCCCAGACCGACCAGATACCGGCGAACGCCAGCACCTGGCCGTCAGCGGGCGTCATGAAGTACGCCTGGGCACCACCGCGCCGGCCACCCGGGGCACGGACCCACTCGTACCAGCCGTCGGCGGGCACCAGGCACCGACGCCGGGCGAACGACGGCGCGAAGGCCCGGCTCGTGGCCACCGTCTCCGCCCGCGCGTTGATCATGCGAGCGCCGATCTTCGGGTCGGCCGCCCAGGGCGGCACCAGCCCCCACCGCGCCAGGCCCAGAATCCGCCAGGGGGACACGCCGCGCCCGCCGCCAGCGGCGGCAGCCCTGTCGTCGCCCGCCCCCGCAGGCTCGTGCTCAGCGGCCCGATCGCGCCGCGACAGGCGCACGATCGGCACCGGATCCGTCGGCGCCACGTTGTAGTCGCCGACCAGCGGCGCAGGGGTGTCGTCCAGCGCCTCGAACAGCGCGGTGAGATCCGCCGCGCTGCGGGTGGTCGCGTACCGCCCACACATCTGGCCCAGGGTAGTCGGTGCCGGCCCGACCATTGGCACACTGTACGGGTGCCCGAACTGACGAAGCTCCAGCCGCACCAGCCATGGACCGCACCCCCGGCCGCCGGGCCGGTACGCACCAGCCTGCGCCTGCCCGGCTCGAAATCGATGACCGCCCGCGCGCTGGTGCTCAGCGCGATCGGCGCCGGACCCGCCACCATCGCCTGGCCGTTGCGGGCCCGGGACACCACGCTGATGGCCACCGGCCTGGCCGCGTTGGGCGTCGGGGTGGAGACCGGCCCGGACGAACGCTGGTCGGTGCGGCCGGCCGCACTTCGCGGCCCGACGCAGATCGACGTCGGACTCGCCGGCACCATCATGCGCTTCCTGCCGGCCGTCGCCGGACTGGCCGACGGCCCGGTCGACTTCGACGGTGATCCACACTCCCGGTCCCGCCCGCTCGGCCCGCTGCTGGACGGGCTGCGCGAGCTCGGCCTGCGGATCGACGCCGCGCCCGGCGGCGGTCTGCCGATGACCGTGCACGGCACCGGAGAGGTGCCCGGCGGCGAGGTACACGTCGACGCCTCGGGATCCAGCCAGTTCGTCTCCGGTCTGCTGCTGACCGCCCCGAGGTTCACCAAGGGAGTACTGGTCCGCCACGTCGGTCCCACCCTGCCGTCCGCGCCGCACGTGCGGATGACCGTCCGGATGCTGCGGGCGGCCGGGGCCGTCGTCGACGACTCGACGCCCGATACCTGGCGGGTGGAGCCGGGTGAGTTGCCCGGCCACGACTTCACCGTCGAGCCGGACCTCTCCGGGGCGATGCCGTTCTTCGCGGCGGCGCTGGTCACCGGCGGCGAGGTCACGCTGACCGGCTGGCCGGCCGAGAGCGCCCAGCCGGTGCGGCAGCTGATCGAACTGATCGAGCAGCTCGGCGGCACCGCGACGGTCGGGCCGGCGGGGCTCACCGTCACCGGCACCGGCACCGTCCACGGCCTCACCGCAGATCTGCGTGAGGTCGGCGAGCTCACCCCGGTGCTCGCCGCGCTCGCCGCGCTCGCCGACTCCCCGTCGCGGCTGACCGGGGTGGCGCACATCCGCGGGCACGAGACCGATCGGCTGGCGGCCCTGGCCACCGAGCTGTCCGGGCTCGGCGCGCAGGTCACCGAACTGCCCGACGGGCTGCGGATCGAGCCGAGGCCGCTGCGCGGCGGCGCGTTCCGCACCTACGACGACCACCGGATGGCGCACGCCGCCGCCGTACTCGGGCTGCTGGTGCCCGGCATCGAACTCGACGACGTCGCCTGCACCGCCAAGACACTGCCGCAGTTCCCGACCCTGTGGTCAATGGTGACGGCCGGCACGGGACCGGACGAACAGCCGACGGTGGCGGCCGACGACCGCAACGCACTGGCAGACTCATGACCCGGAGACGGTAGAGAGGAGCACTGTCCTGGCCGGCAGACGCAGGGAGTACGACGAGGACGACGTACGGATCCGTCCTGGCCGGGCGTCGCGGCCGCGTACCCGCAACCGGCCGGCGCACGGCGACGCGGTCGACGGCTTCGTCGTCACCGTCGACCGCGGCCGGTACGGCTGCGTCCTCGCCGTCCCGGCGGTGCCCGACCCCGAGACCGGCGCTCCGCCGGTGGTGACCGCGATGCGGGCCCGGGAACTCGGCCGCCATGCGGTGGTGGTGGGTGACCGGGTCGGTCTGGTCGGTGACGTCTCCGGTACACCCGGCAGTCTCGCCCGGATCGTGCGGATCGACGAGCGCGTGTCGGTGCTGCGCCGCACCGCCGACGACGACGACACCACCCCGGAGGGGCGACTCGAGCGGATCGTGGTCGCCAACGCCGACCAGTTGGTGATCGTCAGCGCGCTGGCGGATCCGACGCCCCGGACCGGCTTCATCGACCGCTGCCTGGTCGCCGCATACGACGCGGGGATCGCCCCGGTGCTCTGCCTGACCAAGGCCGATCTCGCCGGCCCGGAACAGGTCATCGACTACTACCGCGACCTCGACCTGGAGTTCGTGCTCTGCCGCCCCGGCAGCGATCTGGCCGACCTGCGCCAGCGCCTGGCGGGTCGGTTGTCGGTGCTGGTCGGGCACTCCGGCGTCGGCAAGAGCACCCTGGTCAACCGGCTGGTCCCGGAGGCGCTGCGGGCGGTCGGCACGGTGAGCGCGATCGGTCGGGGCCGGCACACCTCGTCCAGCGCGGTGGTGCTGCGCCTGCCCCGGGTCCTGATCGACGGCGACCCGGGCTGGATCGTCGACACGCCCGGGGTACGCAGCTTCGGGCTGGCCCACGTGTCGGCGGAAAGCCTGCTGCACGGCTTCGCCGACCTCGTCGAAGGCAGCGTCGACTGTCCACCGGGCTGCGAACACACCAACGAAGCCGAACAGTGCCGGCTGGCGGACTGGGTCGCCGCCGGCAACGCCGACCCGCGTCGGCTCGCCTCGTACCGCCGGTTGCTGGACTCGCGTGGCGGCGACGCCGAACCCGGCCGGGGCGCCGCGCGGGAATGATCGCCGCCGCGCCGACTCACACGATCTTGAGCGATGGGACTCCTGAACATCGCGTTCGGTAATCAGATACCTTTCCGGCCATGGCCCGGTACGCCGACGATCTCTCGCTCGCCCACATGCTCGCCGACACCGCGGACTCGATTTCGATGGCCCGGTTCCGGGCGCTCGACCTCGGCGTCGAATCGAAGCCCGACCTGACCCCGGTCTCCGACGCGGACACGGCGGTGGAGAAGGCGCTGCGGGCGACGCTGGCCCGGACCAGGCCCCGGGACGGTGTCCTCGGCGAGGAGTTCGGCGCGTCCGTCGCGGCGGCCGGCCCGGGGAATCGACAGTGGGTGATCGATCCGATCGACGGCACCAAGAACTTCATCCGTGGCGTACCGATCTGGGCCACCCTGATCTCCCTGATGGAGGGCGATCAGCCGGTCGTGGGCCTGGTGTCGGCGCCCGCGCTCGGCCGCCGCTGGTGGGCGGCGATCGGGCACGGCGCGTACGCCGGTCGGCACACCGCCGCCGCCACCCCGATCAAAGTCTCCGGGGTACGCCGCCTCGCCGACGCCAGCTTCTGTTACTCCTCGCTGACCAGTTGGGAGGAGCTGGGCCGGCTGGACGCGATGCTGGACATCATGCGCGGGGTGTGGCGCAGCCGCGCGTACGGCGATTTCTACGGCTACATGCTGGTCGCCGAGGGTGCCGTCGACGCGATGGTGGAGCCGGAGCTGTCGCTGTGGGATCTCGCGGCGCTGATCCCGATCGTCACCGAGGCCGGTGGCACCTTCACCGACCTGACCGGACGGGCCGGTCCGGGCGGCGGCAGCGCGGTGGCCAGTAACGGGAGGCTGCATTCCGACCTGTTGCACCGGCTCGGCTGACCGCCGATGCCACCGTCTATCCTCGCCGGGTGACATCGACCGGTTGGTGCTTCCTTGCGGCAATGGTCATCACTTACGGTGTCGCGCACCTGTTCCAGGCGATCGCCGCAGCCCGCACCACCGTCCGATTCTGCTTCGATCCGGGGCTGTTGCTGCGCCTGATCCGCCAGCGGGTCTACCTGCTGGGGGTCGGCTGCCAGATCGCCGCGTTCGTGCTCGCCTTCCTTGCCCGGCGGGACCTGCCGTTGTTCCTGGTCCAGGCGAGTGCGGCCGCCGCACTCGGGGTCACCGCGCTGCTCGGGGTGCTGACGCTGGGGTGGCGGCTGCCGGCCGCCGAGATCGTCCTGCTGGTGCTGCTGTTGATCGGGGTGAGCGCGCTGGTCGTCGCCGCCCGGCCGGCACCGGCGCATCCCCTCGGCCAGCGCGCGGTGGCCACCATCGCCCTGGCCACTGTCGTGATCGCCGCGCTCGGCGCGCTCGCCGCCCGACTCACCGGGCCGATGGCCTCGGTCCTGCTCGGCCTGCTGGCCGGGTTCGCGTTCTCCGCCGCCGCGGTCGCCTCCCGGCCGCTGGCCGGGACCGACACCTTCCGGGAGTTCCTCACCGAACCGCTGCTCTACCTGCTGATCGCGCATTCGGCGATCGGTCAGTGGCTGATCGCCCTGGCGATGCAGCGGGGCTCGGTGACCGCGGCGATCGCGGCGATGGACGCCGCCGGTGCCGTTCCCGCCGCCGTCGTCGGCCTGCTGCTGCTCAATGACAAGATCTGGCCGGGGCGGGAATGGCTGGCCGCGACCGGCTTCCTGATCACCCTGGCAGCCGTGCTGGGCATGACCCGGTACGCGACGGCGCAGCACGCCGGCGATCCCGCGCTCGCGCCGCCAGCGACCCGGCCAGCCGCCGACGAGACAGCGACCCGGCCAGCCGCCGGTCAGGCGGCGCGGACCGGGGTTGCCGCCGGTGCGGCGGTGGCCGCCTCCGCCGCCTCGATCGCCACCAGGTCGAGCTCCACCTCGACCGGCTCGACCGAATCGCCGTCCGGCGTCGCGACGGCGGAACTCGACCCGGTCGGGACCAGTACGCCGCGTACCCCGAGCACCCGCTGGTAGAGCCGCTCCACCGCGGCGGCGGTCCGTTCCCAGCTGTATCGGCAGCGGACCCGGTCGATCGCGGCATGCCCGTACGCGAACCGTTCCGCGTCGTCGGCGAGCAGCCGGCGCAGGGTTACGCCGAGGGCCCGGACGTCCCCGGCCGGCACCAGCCGCCCGGTCACCGCGTCCACCACGCAGTCGGCGACGCCGCCACGGGCGTAGCCGACAACCGGTATCCCGCAGGCCATCGCCTCGAGCGCGACGGTGCCGACCGGCGCGTACCGACTGGCGCAGACCACGACGTCCACCGACCGGTACAGCTGCGGCATCTCCTCGGCGGGCACCGCGCCGACCAGTTCGACCTGCTCCGCGACGCCGCAGCGGCCGGCCAGTTCGCGCAGCCGGCGGGCACCCGGATCCCCGTCCAGGTCGGCCCGGCCCGGACCACCGGCGATGAGCAGATCGACGTCGCCGACCAGCCGGAGCGCCCCGATCAGTTCGTCGTGGCCGGCACCGGGTACGAGCTCACCGACGGCGAGCATCCGGCGGCGGCGCCGCATCGGCGGGTCGTTGGCGGGGGCGAAGCGACTGGTGTCCACCCCGGGTGGGATCATCGCCACCGAGGCTCGGTCGCGGCCCATCCGGGCGATCTCGTCGACCTCCTCGGTGCACTGGGCGATCGCCGCGTCGACCACCCGGCTCAGTGCCTGCTCCAACGCGATCCGCGCCCGTGGTCCTCTGTAGTCACCGCCCAGTTGGCGCAGCTGATGATTGCCGATGCTGTGGAAGGTCTGCACCAGCGGCACACCGCCGCTGTGGTTCACCGCGCTGGCTGCGGCGAGCCCACCCGGCCAGAAGTGGCCGTGCACCACGTCTGGGGTCCACGTCTGGTCGTCCCATTGCCGCGCCAGCCAACGCCCGAGCTCCGGCAGGTACGCCAGCAGGTCGCCGGTGCCGAGTCGGGCCGGCGGGCCGACCGGTACCCGGACCAGCTGGTACCCATCCCGCTGGCAGGTCTGTGGCAGGTCCGGTTCGGTCCACCGTTGGAAGACCCGTACGTCGTGACCGAGCTCCGCCAGTTCGGCGGCGAGCCGGGCGATGTGCTGCCACGTCCCGGTCAACGGCTGCCCGCCGCCGTCGAGACGTCCCGGGTCACCGCCGATGGAAGCTCCACCGTGTGCTGACACCAGACCTACGCGCATCTTCACCTCCGTTGGCTCGGCACGATTGGTAGCGGTTCTTTCTAACCTCTGCCGTACGGCCGAACACCCGGTTCCGCCGAGCACCACCCTGGGGTGAAACGCGAGGGTGAGGCGCGACCACGCACTCTGACGGTGTGACCGGGCCGAACCGGGGTACCGGTACGTATGGCAGCGACCAGGACGCAGAGCAGCCGCATCCACCCATCGGGTACGTCGGCGCGGCGGGCGGCTGCGCCCGACGCACGTGGCGGACGATTCGACCGGGGCCCGCTGCCGGCCTGCGCGCCGACGGCCACCGTGCTGGGCCTCGATCTCGAGCCGGTCCCCGGTGCCGCCAACGCGGCCCGGGAACTGCCGGCACAGGCCAGCCTGCGGCGGAACATCTCACAGCGGCTGCCGGTACGCGACGGAAACCTGGTCTGGGCGGTGCTCGAACCCGCCGATCACCCACGGGAAGGGTTCTGAGATGCGTTCCTTCGACCCGACACGGTTCGCACTGGTGCTACTCGGCACGGCGGTGGGCTATCTGATCGGCCGACGGCTGGGGTCCAGCGGCGGCACCGCCGGCCGCGTGGACTGCCACCCGACCGCGACCGGTCCGCTCATCGGCACCAGTGGTGGAGCCAGCCGGATGGGTGCGCCGTCGGGCCGCCCGGTCGGGCCGCCGTTGGGGCGCTCGGTCGGGCGCCCGGCCGACGAGGATTTCGCCGCCGACACGGTGAGCGGATCGTCGGCGACGACCGCCTCGCATCCGTACCAGGTGCCTGCGGGCCGGACCACGGCGAAGCCGGCGGCCCCGATCGGAGACCCGGTGGTGCCCACCGGGGCTGCGGGCGACGAAGGAGGGCGGCCACTGCGGCGACGACCGGACCGACCGGGTACAGGTGTGTGACCACTGCGGTCGCGGGTAATGGGACGGCATGCGTGCAGACGACTTCCCCCGGCCGGTTTCCGACACGGAGTCCGAAGGGATTCCCGAGATCGCCGACGACGACTCGACCGCGTACGACGACGTGGCCAGCGGCCGCGAGGCGGACGGGCCGGATCCGGCGAGTATCCCGGGCGACGTCCCGGTGGCGGTCGACCATTTCGGCAACACCGCCCAGGAGCAGCTCGACGGGGAGTCGCTCGACTACAAGGTCGCCCGGGAGTCGTTGGAACAACCGGTGACCGACCTGCTCGGCGGCCCGGCGGATCAGGCGCTGAGCGACGAGGCGGACGGCGAGCAGGCCCGGGCCCAGGCGCAGCGCGACGCCGACGTGCTCGACCCGGGGCCGTACTCGAATCCTGACTCGCCGGTGTCGGTCTACGACCACGGCCGGCTCGGCGACGCAGCCGGCGACGGCGTGGTGGGCCGGCTGGTCGAAGCCGACGAAGGCGCGCACACCGACGACGAGCCGGACTCGGTCGCGATGGACGCCGGTGCGGCCGGTGGCGGTGCCACCGCCGAGGAGCTTGCCATCCACGAGACCGAGCCACCGGTCGACCGGCCGATCAACCGCTGAGGCCGCACACCGACCCGCGGGGCGGTCGGCGTTCCAGGGGCGGAGGCGGGTCAGCCGTTTACGGGGCGGTCAGTCACCCAGGCCCTGCTCGATCGCGTACCGGGTGAGTTCGACCCGGTTGTGTAGTTGCAGCTTGCCGAGGGTGTTCTGTACGTGGTTCTGCACCGTCCGGTGCGACAACCCCAACCGGGCGGCGATCTGCTTGTACGACAGCCCCTTGGCGACCAGCCGCAGCACCTCGGTCTCCCGTTCGGTGAGCTGCGGCTCGTCGCCGCCCGGGTCCGGGGTCGCGGCGAGTCGCCGGTACTCGCCAAGCACTAGTCCGGCCAGTCCCGGAGTGAAGACGGTGTCACCGGCGGCGGTACGCCGGACCGCGTCGAGGAAGTCCGCCGGGCTGGCCGACTTGACCAGGTAGCCGGTCGCCCCGGCCTTGACTGCGTCGAGCACGCTCTGCTGCTCGCCGCTGGCCGAGAGCATCAGCACCCGGACGCCGGGGTGAGCGGTCAGCAGGCCACGGATCACCTCGACGCCGGAAATGTCGGGCAGCTGCAGGTCCAGGACCACGACCTGGGGTCTGGCTGCGGCGCAGATTCGGACCGCCTGTCGGCCCTCACCGGTGGTCGCGACAACCTGGTGGCCGGCCTCGGCCAGGTCCCGCGCGACGCCTTCACGCCACATCGGATGGTCATCGACCACCATCACCCGGATCGGCTCCGCCGGTTGCTCCGCCGCGCTGGCTGCCATCTCTGTCCCGCTCCCGTCAACAAGGCACCGGTCCCGGCACCCGAAGTTCGATCTCCGTACCCTCGCCCGGTGCGGAGACGATCCGCACCGTGCCGCCGACCTCCGCGATCCGTCCCCGGATCGACTGGCTGACACCGAGCCGGCCCTGGGCCGCCGCCTCGGCGAGGCGACCGGGTGCGATACCGCGTCCATCGTCCCGGACCGACACGGTGACGGCGTCCGGCTCCTGCTCGACGAGCACCCACACCTGTACGTCCGGCCCACCGTGGCGGATGGCGTTGTCGACGGCCGCGCCCAGCGCGGCGCCGAGTTGGGCGGCGACGTGACCGGACAACAGGACCGGACCGGCCGGTTCGGCGATCGACACCCGGGGTGCGGCGTACCGGGCGATCACGGTCCGCAGATCCGCGGTGCCGGCGCCGGCACCGGCGCCGTCCGCGGCGGCGCCCGCCGCTCCGACGCCGTCCGCCCCGGCTGCCGACGCCCGGCCTTCGGACCCGGCCGCCGCGCGTCCGAGCGGTGCGGACCCGGCCGCCGCGCGTGCGAGCGGTGCGGACCCGGCCGCCGACGATGCCACCCGGCTGGTCACCAGGGTCCGCAACGCCGCCTCCTGCTCCCCCGCCAGCCGGGCGAGTTCGCCCGCTTCACCATCGAGGTCGGCTCCTCGACGGGCGACCATCGCCAGCACCTGGAGCACCGAGTCGTGGATGTCGCGGGCCAGCCGTTCCCGTTCCCGGGTGGCGGCGGCGAGTTCGCGGGTCGCCGCCTCCAGCTCGACCGCCCGCTGCAACCGGTCCTCGGCGGCGACGATGAGCCGGGCGACGTGACCCACGACGACACCGGCGAGCAGCATCAGCACTCCCGGGGTGACCGACGACTCGTTGAGCCGCTCCCGTACGGCCAGGTCGGCGGTGGCGAGGACCAGGGCGGCGACCACGCCGAGTCGGCGGCCGCCGGCGACGGCCCAGGCCAACACCGGACCGGCGAGCCAGGCGACGCCGAGGGTGGGCACCCCGTCTGCGAGGACGGCCCGCCCGATGATCCACGGGCTGACCAGCAACGTGGCCAGCGCGATCAGCAGGTCGGCGGCGAGCAGTGGCCAGCGGCGCCAGCGGGGACGGGCGTACGCCCACGTCGCCACGATCGTCCAGGCGACCATCGCCAGCAGCACCGGGATCGCGACGACGGGGTGGGCGTAGTCGACCGCGTTGCGGCCGTACAGCACCAGCACGTAGCCGAGGGCGGCGAACCGGAAGACCGCGATCGCCCGCCACAGCGGGACGATCAGGGTGCCCGCCGGTGAGGGGGTCCCACGCACCCGAAGACGATGGCACACGCGTCCTGGCAGGTGGCCGATGGGCAGCGGGGACACGCCGGATCGAGGTGCATTTCCGCACCGGTCGACGTAGGGTGACAATGCCGCGGAAAGCACCTGCCAATCAGCAGCCGGATGGGCCATGACCGACGCAGATCCCTCGTCATCGCGTACGGTCGTGCCTATCGACCCGATGGATCTGCTCAACGAGACCTTCGACCGGGGTCAGGTCACCGACCTGCGGCACCGGGTGGCGTCCTGCGCCACCTCGGCCGGGATGACCGGCCAGCAGCTCGACGATTTCGTCCTCGCAGTCAACGAGTTGATCACCAACGCGGTGCGGCACGGCGGCGGGCGGGGCCGGCTGCAGATGTGGCGCGACACGCGATCGATGTTCTGCGAGGTCTCCGACAACGGCCAGGGCATCGGTTCGGACCAGTTGCACAGCCGGGAGCGGCCGGCGCCGAACACCGCCGGTGGCTGGGGACTCTGGCTCACCGAGCGGCTGACCGACACGATGGCGGTCGCCACCGGGCCGGACGGCACCACGGTCCGGGTCAGCCTCAGTCTGTCCGGCGGCCCTGGCACCGGAGTCGGCACCGACGTCGACGATCCGGTCGGCCAGCAGCGGCGCTGACCGGCTGCGCCCGACTGGGTACCCAGCTCCGCAGCTGAACAGTGCGCTCAGCTGAACAGTGCGCTGACCGACTCGCCGTTGTGGATCCGCCGCATCGCCTCGGCCAGTGCCGGCGCGACCGAGAGCACCTGCAGTTTGGGCACCCGCTTGGTCTCCGGGATCGGCACGGTGTTCGTGCAGACGATCTCCATCACGCCGTCCTGGCCGCTCAACCGGTTCAGCGCGTCGCTGGAGAACAGTCCGTGGGTACAGGCGATCCGGATCGAGCGGACCTTGAGCTCCCGCAGGTGGTCGATGAGCTCGATCACCGTGCTGCCTTTGGCGATCTCGTCGTCGAGCACGATGACGTCCCGGTCGACGACGTCGCCGATCACGGCGCTGATCTGCACCCGGTCGTCGCTGAACCGTTGCTTCGCGCCGGCCGCGACCGGCAGGCCGAGCATCCGGGCGAAGGCGGCCGCCTCCTTGGCGTTGCCGAGGTCGGGTGAGACGACGACGGTGTCGGCCAGCTCGTGGTCGCGGAAGTGAGCGGCGAGTTCGCGCAGCGCGTGCAGGTGGTCGACGGGGACGCTGAAGAAGCCGTGCACCTGCGGTGAGTGCAGGGTCATCGCGAGGACCCGGTCGGCGCCGGCGGCGACCAGCAGGTCGGCGACGAGCCGGGCACCGATGGAGATCCGCGGGGCGTCCTTCTTGTCGGACCGGGCGTACGCGTAGTGCGGCAGCACCACGGTGATCCGCCCGGCGGAGGCGCCTCGGGCGGCGTCGAGCATCAGCAGCAGCTCGACCAGGTGCTCCTGCACCGGCGGCACCAACGGCTGGATCAGGAAGACGTCCCGCTCGCGGCAGTTCGCCTGCAACTGCACCTCCAGGCAGTCGTTGGCGAACCGGGAGACCCGCACCGGATGCAGCGGGACGTCGAGGTGGGCGCATATCTCGGCCGCCAGCCCCGGGTGGGCGCTGCCACTGAACACTGCGATGTCGCGCACGAGGTGCATCGTAGGGCAGCCCGGGACCAGCGTCGGCAACGGGCGGCGAGTCAGGTGAGATCGATCTGTTACTGCAGATCCACCTAGCAGAACCCGGATCGAACTCCCCCCCCCGCGGCCAGGCGTCTGGCCCGCGTTCCGGACGCTCGGCGACAACCCCGACCAGAAGTAGCAGCGGCCCTGACCGAGCCCGGCTCAGCCGAGTTGCTTGCGCACGAACTCGATCGACAACTGGTCGAAGTGCGCCCGACCGCCCTCGTGCCCGTCCCACTCGTACACCTCGATCTCCTTCGGACCGGCGTACGCGTGGTACGCGGCGAAGACCGTCGACGGCGGACACGTCTGGTCCATCAGCGCGGCGCTGAACAGCGCTGGCGCGCTCGCCCACGGCACCAGATGCGCGGCGTCGACGTAGTCGACCGTGGTGAACGCGGCCGCCGCCCGCCCCGGCTGCACCCGGCAGAACCGGACCAGTTCGTTGTACGGATCCGCGTCGGTGATCGTCACCGCCCGCCGGATCTGGCACAGGAACGGCACCCGGGACACCACCGCCGACACCCGGTCACCGGCCAGCGCGGCAGCGGCCAGCGCCAGCCCGCCGCCCTGGCTGGTGCCGACCACCGCCAGCCGCGCCCCGTCCACGCCGGGCAGCTCGGGGGCGATCTCCACCGCCCGCGCCGCGTCGGCGATCAACCGCCGGTAGTAGTAGCCGGCCGGATCCAGCACTCCCCGGGTCAGATAGCCGGGAGTAGCCGGCCCGGAACCGTCCGGACCGGGGTCCGGGGTGTCGCCGCCACGCCACGAACCGCCCTGGCCCCGGGTGTCCATCACCAGATGGGCATAGCCGGCACTGGCCCACAGCAACCACTCGTGCGGGCGGCCACGGCCCCCGCCGTACCCGACGAACTCGACGACGACCGGCAGCGGCCCGGCGGCGCCCGACGGCACGTTGAGCCAGGCCTTGATCTCCTGACCGGCGAAGCCGGTGAAACTCACGTCGTACGTGGCGATCGCGCGCAGCGGCGTTTCCACCGCGGTGGCCACCGGCGGCACCGCCATCGATCGGGCGTCGGACAACGTGTCGTCCCAGAACGCACGCAGATCCGCCGGTGGGGACAGCTCCGGCTGGTAGCGCCGCAGCTCATCGAGGGGAAGATCGAACCAGGCCATGGCGGCACGCTACCAGCGCAAGCTCCACGGTTGGGCCCCTACTTTTCAAGGCCATACTGGTCCAATGACCGAGCAAACCAGCCGGGCCGCCACGGCGCGGTACATCGCCGCCATCGACCAGGGCACCACTTCGTCACGGTGCATCGTCTTCGACGCCAGCGGCTCCATCGTCACCATGGCGCAGCGGGAACACCGGCAGATCTTCCCCCGGCCCGGCTGGGTGGAACACGACGCCGACGAGATCTGGACCAACGTCGAGCAGGTGGTCCGGCAGGCCCTCGCCGACGCCGGCATCGACGGTCCGACCCGGGCCGGCGGCGCTGGCGGGCTGGCCGCGATCGGCATCACCAACCAGCGGGAGACGACGGTGGTGTGGGACAAGGCCACTGGCCGGCCGGTGCACCACGCCATCGTTTGGCAGGACACCCGCACCGGGCCGCAACTGCACCGCCTCGGCGACGCCTGCGGCGAGCAGCGGCTACGGGAACGCACCGGACTGCCACTGGCAACGTACTTCGCCGGACCGAAGGCGATGTGGCTGCTGGAGCACGTCGATGGCCTCGCCGAGCGGGCGCAGCGCGGCGAGGTGCTGTTCGGCACGATGGAATCCTGGCTGATCTGGAAACTGACCGGCCGGCACGTCACCGACGTGACCAACGCCAGCCGCACCCTGCTGATGGACGTGCACACGCTGCGCTGGGACGACGAGATCCTGGCCGCGGCGGGCATTCCGGCCGCGATGCTGCCGGAGATCGTCCCGTCAGCCTCGATCTACGGTACGGCGGACGCCGACGTCGCCGGTGGGGCGCTGGCCGGCGTGCCGGTGGCCAGCGCGCTCGGTGACCAGCAGGCGGCCCTGTTCGGGCAGACCTGCTTCCAGCCCGGCGAGGCAAAGTGCACCTACGGCACCGGCAGTTTCCTGCTGCTGAACACCGGCACCAGCCCGGTAGCCTCCCGACACGGGCTGCTGACCACGGTGGCGTACCAGATCGGCGATGAGCCGGCGCGCTACGCGCTCGAAGGTGCGATCGCGGTGACCGGCTCGCTGGTGCAGTGGTTGCGCGACAACCTGGGGCTGATCTCCAGCGCGGCACAGGTCGAGGAGCTGGCCCGCAGCGTCGACGACAACGGCGGCTGCTACATCGTGCCGGCGTTCTCCGGGCTGTTCGCCCCGCACTGGCGGGCCGACGCCCGGGGCGTGGTCGCCGGGTTGACCGGTTACATCACCAAGGGGCATCTGGCCCGTGCCGCGCTGGAGGCCTCGGCGTGGCAGACCCGTGAGGTGGTCGACGCGATGAACGCCGACTCCGACGTGGCGCTGCGCCGGCTGCGGGTCGACGGCGGGATGACCGCCAACGGGCTGCTGATGCAGTTCCTCGCCGACGTGCTCGACGTGCCGGTGGTCCGCCCGGCGATCAGCGAGACCACCTGCCTCGGGGCGGCGTACGCGGCCGGGCTGGCGGTCGGCTTCTGGCCGGATCTGGACACGTTGCGTGCCCAGTGGCGGGCCGACGCGCAGTGGCTGCCGGCGATGGAGCCGGCGCACCGCGACCGCGAGTACGCCCAGTGGCGCAAGGCCGTCAGCCGCACCCTCGACTGGGTCGACGACCCCGACTGACCGCCACCACCCTCCCACCCTCGCCCCTCGCCCCTCGCCCCTCGCCCCTCGCCCCTCGCCCCTCGCCCCTCGCGACGATCTTGCAGTTATCGAGAGCATTTGTCGCGATTGTCCATCGATAAGTGCAAGATCGCCGGGCGGGGAGATGTGTCCGGGTCAGGGGGTGAGGCGGTGCAGGTCGCGCGGAAAGAGGGTGACCTGCCGGATGTTGGGCAGGTCGAGCAGCTGGGCCACGAACCGCTCCAACCCGAACGCGAAGCCGCCGTGCGGCGGCATGCCGTACCGCATCGCGTCCAGGTAACCGGCGTACGGGCTCAGGTCGGTCTCACCCCGCTCGGCGAGCGCGTCGACGTAGTCGCCGTACCGGTGCAGCCGCTGCCCGCCGCTGACCAGCTCCACGCCCCGGAAGATCAGGTCGATGGCACGCGAGTAGCCGGGCCGCGCCGGGTCCGGGTGGGTGTAGAACGCCCGGTGCCGGGTCGGGTAGCCCTCGACGAAGACGAAGTCGCTGCCGTGCTCGCGCAGCGCCCACTCCCCCAGCCAGCGTTCATGCTCCGGGGCCAGGTCCGGCTCACCGGTGACGTCCCGGCCGGTCGCCGCGCTGATCATGTCGAGGACGTCGGCGAAGTGCACGATCACCGGCTCGGCCGGCAGCGCCGGCAGCCGTACGCCGAGCAGCTCCAACGCCGGCCCGGCGCGCTCGGAGACCGCCGCGAGCATCCCGCCGACGGTGGCGTGGCAGGCGGCGATCACGTCCCGGTGGTCGTCGACGAAACCGAGCTCGGCGTCGAGCGACGTGTACGCGGCCAGGTGCCGGGCGGTGTCGCTCGGCTCGGCCCGGAACACCGGCCCCACCTCGAAGACCCGCTCGAAGACACCGACCATGATCTGCTTGTACAGCTGCGGTGACTGGGCAAGGTAGGCGCGGCGGCCGAAGTAGTCGAGGGCGAAGACGTTCGCGCCGCTCTCGGTCGCCGTACCGACGATCTTCGGGGTGTGGATCTCGACGAACCCGATGCCGGTCAGGGTGTTCCGGAAGCCGGCGACGGCGGCGGCCGAGATCCGGTGCGTGGCGGCCAACTTCGGGTGCCGCAGCGCGACCGGCGCGTGGTCCAGGATCGTCGGCAGGTTGGCCCGCAGGTCCGGCCGATACAGATCAAACGGTACGGGTGCCGCCGGGTCGGTCAGCGCGGTGATCGACGGGCCAGTCACCTCGATGCCACCGGGGGCGGCCGGCTGGGCGGTCGCCGTGCCGGTGACGGAGACGGTGGTCTCCTCCGGCAATTGTTCCAGCTGGGCCCGTACCGCCGGGTCGGTGACGACGACCTGGGCGAGCCCGGCGGCGTCGCGCATGATCAGGAACGCGACGGATTTCAGCAGCCGCCGCCGGTGAATCCAGCCGGCCAGCCGTACGGGCTGGCCGACGAAGTCAGGAAGGGCGGCGGAAAGGATGCGTTGCATGTGGTGACCTCCTGGAGTGTGCGCAACGCGTCCCCAGAAAGGTGTGGACGAGCGGGATCCTCGCGGTGCCACCACACCTTCGCCGCGCCACCGCGTGGTGTACGCGTGGCGCAGCCTTCGCTTACCCGTGACGTGGGCGAGTCGGCGGGAGTCTACTGAGCCCGGACGGGCCGTTCTTTCCCGCAGCTCAGGAGGGTCTTCACGGCTGGGCCGGAGTCCGCCCTCTCAGCTGTGGGCGGCTCTCTGTCACTCCGGTGGGCGCAACCGCTACTCGGCTCCGTCGTCGCTGTTGGCTGTCGACGTTAGCGGTACGGCGTCGCCGTCCGCATCCGGATTCCGACCGGTCAGACACGGTCCGCACGCCGGACCCGAAGCCCGGTCACCGCCGCGATCGTCTCGAAGTCGTTGTCGATGTGTAGAACGGTCAGACCCCAGACCCCAGGCACCAGGCACCAGGCACCAGGCACCAGGCACCAGCATCGACGTGTCGGCCAGGTAGGTCACGCCGCGATGTCCTTGTGATCGTCAGCCTCGTCCTGCTCGATGAGGTCGATATCGAGCAGGACGAGTAGCTCGCGAGAGACATCCCAGGAGCTCGGCACGCCGGTTGGCGTCGACAGCGGCAGCCAACTCGAGCGCGGCGTTCACCGTGTCACGCTTCGTGGTGGTCCGCAGGGCACGCTGAGCGCGGAGCTGCGCCAGACGGTGGCTTGCGCCAGACGGAGACGTGTTTCTCGCTGTCGGAGGTGAACGGCGAGCCGTCCCAGTCCGCTACCCGCTGCTCCAGCTCCAGGCCGGCAAGCCGGGCCATCAGGTCACACTCGGCCGGCCAGATGTAGCGAAAGTTGCTGGCGCCATAGCTGGCGTTGCCGTCGTCGCGCCGCCGGTAGTGGTGCGAGGTGCCCTGCTGGGTGACCATGTCGAACGTGTCGAAGCCGACGTGCCGGTCCGTCACCTTGAACGGCACCGCCGACTGGCCCGGTGGAAACCGACGGATGCCCGGTACCCACAGCTCGACAACGAACCGCCCACCCGGCGACAGGTGCCGAGCCGCGTTGCGGAAGCACTCCACCTGCTCGTCCTGCGTACGCAGGTTGCCGATGCTGTTGTACACGACGTACACCAGGGAAAACTGCCCCGGAACCGTCGCCGTCGCCATGTCGCCGACGACGACCGGAAGGTCTTCCGCGGCCAGCGGAATCTTGCGGCGAAGTTGGTTCACCATGTGCTGCGACAGCTCGATCCCGCTCACCGGAATACCCTTCGCGAGAAGTGGGATCGCCACCCGGCCGGTGCCGATCGCGAACTCCAGAGCGAAGCCGTTGCCGGCACCAGCCAACTGCGCCAAAAACTCCACCGTAGGGTCCAGCACGTGCGGGGCGAACATCTCGGCCGATCCCTCGTCGTAGCTCTGTGCTGCCTGCTCGTCCCACAGATCGCTGCTCGTCATGGACGCGATCCTGCACATGCCTGCCGACTCCGCGCCAACCATTTACGATGTCCGATCAACACCGAGGTGACGCTGACGCACCTCAAAATCGCGAAATGAGGTGCGTCAGCGTCACCTCGACCAGCGGCTGGGTCTGGATAGATCTGGATTAGGGTCGGCGTCGTGACCGTCGCGCGCTCCCTCATCCTGTTCGTGCTCGCCGCAGTGGCCGAGATCGGTGGGGCGTGGCTGATCTGGCAGGGCTGGCGGGAGCACCGTGGCCTGCTGTGGATCGCCGCCGGGGTGATGGCGCTCGGACTGTACGGTTTCGCGGCGTCGCTGCAGCCGGATCCGAACTTCGGCCGGATCCTCGCCGCCTACGGCGGGATCTTCGTCGCCGGTTCACTCGCCTGGGGCGTCGTCGTGGACAAGTTCCGGCCGGACCGCTGGGACATCACCGGCGCGGCGATCTGCCTGATCGGCGTCGCCGTCATCATGTACGCCCCACGCGGCTGAGGCTTTGCTTCTTCTTGCGTCGGATGCGCGACTGGACCGGCGTACCGGGCAGAAACGACGGCGACGACCGGGCAAGCTGCTGCGATGTCCCGCCCCGCCACGGTGCCACGCGAGCTGAGTTTCGAGCCGTTCTCCGCAAGCCGCGCCATCGCCGCCGGCCTGATCACCCGGCGGATGCTCAACGGTCCGTCCTGGCGCCGCATCCTGCCCGACGTCTATGTACACAAGAGCTCGTACGACCCCGACGACCACCGGATGTGGTGCAGAGCCGCCGCCGCACGGCTGCCGCCCGGCGCGGCAATCCACGAGCTCAGCGCAGCATTTCTATGGGGGGTCGATATCCTGCCGCGACGCGGTCCCGGGCAGGCAGTAGTGCCGGTACACGTCGCCCTACCGAAGACGGCCAGGCGGTACTCACACCCCATCTTGAAGTCCGCGCACCGGACGCTCGCCCCTGACGACATCACCTCGTTCGCCGGGTTGCCCTTGACCACTGGAGTCCGTACCGCGTTCGACCTGGGTCGCTCTTTGCCACGTGCTGCTGCGCTCGGTGCCCTCGACACCGTCCTACGCCGCCGCCTCGTCACGCGCAAGCACCTCGCGGCATACATCGACACCCGCCCCGGGCTGCGTGGACTGCAACAGGTCCGGGAGCTTCTTGCCCTTGCCGAGCCGTTGAGTGAATCGCCGATGGAGAGCCGGCTCCGGCTGCTGCTGCACGACGCCGGCCTGCCAAAACCCATCCCGCAGTACGAGGTGCGGGACGCCCCGCTCGGCGGGAAGGGGCGGTTCATCGCTCGGGTCGATCTGGCATACCCGCAGTGGCGGATCGCCATCGAGTACGAAGGTGACCACCACCGGGAGCGGGCGACGTTCCGCAAGGACGTGTACCGCTTCAACGCGCTCCGCGAAGCCGGCTGGCTTGCGCTCCGCTTCACCGCCGACGACGTACTCCGGCGGAAAGGGCAAGTCGTGCGAAAGGTACGGGACGCGATCGCCGAACGCGCCACCTGACCAGGTCGCGCACACCGAGGTGACGCTGACGCACGTCATCTTCGCGTTTTAACGTGCGTCAGCGTCACCTCGACACCGGAGCGACGAGACGAAGCCAGCCCAGGAGTCGCCGGAAAAGGACAAAACTGGGCCGTACGGATCCTTCGAGTCCCTTACCTCGACGCCGGAGGCGCCGGAGACACCCTCGTCAGTGAGCCCCGCCACCCCAACGAGCCCAGCTACCTCGACGCAGTTGGAGTCGGAGCCGCTGCGGCTCGACTTACGCCACGCCAAGCCCACTGGCAGGTCGGCTGCGTTCATCCTCGCCTCACTCACGTTCGTGTTCTGCCGCGATCTCGCCGATGAGCTGCGCCGACCGGTCAGGGTCGAGCGCCACAGCAGCAAGACTATCGATTTCTCGACGGTAGAAGGCGATTTGGTCCGGCTCCTCCAGGAACAACCCGGAGATCTTGTGCTCCAGGTGTACGACAGGCTTGTTCCTCGGGAAGTCGAGGAGCATGAAGGGTCCGTCCAGCCCGGTATGGCCTCCGGTCACGAACGGCACGACCTGGATCGCGATGTTCGGTCGCTCCGCCGACTCGACCATGCGCCGTAGTTGCCGGGCCATCACCGACCCACCGCCCAACGGCCGGCGCAGTGCACCTTCGTCGATGACGAAACGCACGGTCGGTGGCTCGTCACGGGTCAAGATCGCTTGACGTCCGAGTCGAGTTGCGACCCGCAGCTGGGTGTCGGAGTCGGAGATGCCGCAGGACCTCATCAGCGCCCGCGTGTAGTCCGGGGTCTGTAGCAGTCCTGGCACCAGTAGCGGTTCAAAGTTGAAGATCGCCGTCGCCTCCGCTTCGAGCTGCAGCAACGTGCGGGACCACGCTGACAAGCCGGACCCGTAGGTCTCCCACCAGCCAGGTTCGGCTGCCCGCTCGGCCATGGCAAGGAGTCGCTTGCGATCCGCACCCGTTACTCCGTAGATCACCAGCAACGATGCGGCATCCTCGATCCGGATTCGCTGCTGCCCGGTCTCCATCCGGGACAACTTGGAGCCCTGCCAGTCCAGCTTGCCAGCCACCGCACGGACGCTCAGTCCTGCCGCCTTCCGTAATTCACGCAGCTCACCGGCCAGCCCGCGACCGACGATGGTGGGCAACTCTCTATTGATCATTTGCTCTCCGTCAGATGAGGGCTTGACTTGATCTCCGCACAGTCCGAGAGTAATCGACAACGTTGCGATTCGCCATCCTTAAGATGCAATCAGTGAGGTGAGCTTGTGATGTTGGTGAAGGTGCGGGCGTACGACCCGGCGGACAGCCCAGGGCCGATCCCGTCGGTGATCGACCACTTCCGGCCCGGCCCGGAACTGCCCGAGCAGCTCAGCGAGGCGGAGCACACCGCAGCCCGCTACACGGTCATCCTGGTGCCGCCGGAGGAGGCGGAGGTCCTCGATCTCGGCCGGGAGAATCCGGGGCTCAAGCTCTACCTGGACCACCACTGGGAGGCGGACGTGTCCGACCTCGACGAGGCAGCGACGCTGATCTCCGAACACTGTGGCAAGCCGGTCATGCTGGTCGAGCACCGCGCCGACCTCTGCTATTGGACCGCGCACCTGGAGCTGCCCTACGCCGATGATGCGATCTGACGTACCGCTCGGCAGGCGAGCTGCGTACTGACGAACGGCTGCCGGGCTGGCCGATCACGGCCAGCCCGGCAAGGTGAAGCGCTGTTCTTTCAGGGCGACGGCCTGCGGTAGGCCCGGACGACGAAGTCGTGGATGGTCAACTGCTTCGAGTCGTGGTGCACCTCGCGGGTCCGGGACTCCGCGACGGCCAGCTCCCACTGGACTTCGGGGAGGGAGCTGACGACGGCGTCGAGGCCGATCGACGCGGCCTTCGGGGCGTGGGCAGCCGAGTGGGTGTCGGCGTGGTCGTGGCCGACGACCAGCAGCGTCCCGCCGGGGGCGACGGCGGCGGCCAGCCGTGCCACGAACTGGTCGAACGGCAGGTCGGGGTGCACGTACTGACTGGTCACCAGGTCGTAGCGCCGCGACGGCTCCCAGTTGGTCAGATCCGCGGCGATCCAGGTGATGCGCTGCGCCACACCTGGTTCCTGCTGCGCGGCGAGCTTCTCGGCGCGGCCGACCGCGGTCGACGAGGCGTCGACGGCGGTCACCTGCCAACCCCGGCTGGCGAGCCAGATCGCGTCGGCGCCGGTGCCGCAGCCCGCGTCGAGGGCCGTACCCGGGGGCAGGTCCGCCACCTCGGCGACCAGCTGCGGTCCTGGCGAGACGTGTCCCGACGGGTGTGCCTGATAGTGCCGCTCCCACCAGTGCGCGCTGAACGCGGGATGATCGGCGTGGGTGTCGTTGCTCATGTCTCGACGGTAGTGAACCTTCCGCAAACCGGAAGAGATCATGCGGTTTCCGCAAGAAGGTGCCGTACCTCGGCAGGGCTCAGCGTCGGACGCATCTAGCATGGTGGGCGTGTCAGAGGTCGATCTCTCCGAGGTGGTCCGGCAGCGCATCCGTGGCCTACGGCAGGCGCGCGGATGGAGCCTCGACTCGCTTGCCGCCCGGTGCCACCTCAGTCCGTCCACACTGAGCCGCATCGAGACCGGCCACCGACGGATCGACCTGGACCAGCTCGTCGCCCTGGCCCGGGCGCTGGACACAACGATCGATCAACTCGTCGAGCCGGTCGACGACGCCGATGTGATCATCCGGCCGATGAAACACCAGGAGCCGGGTCTGGCTACCTGGATGTTGTCGCGCAGCTCAGGTCAGCCGGGCGGCAGCATGGTGGCGAAGATGCGGATCACCCCGCAGCGGCGTACCGGCCCGGGGCATCTGAGCGTGCACCCCGGGCGGGAGTGGTTCTTCGTGCTCAGCGGCACCGCTCTGCTGCACCTGGGTGAGCGGCAGATTCCCGTTGGCCCTGGAAACGCGGCGGAGTTCTCCACGATGATCCCGCACTCGATCGGCGCGGTGAACGGGCCGGTCGAGATCCTCACCATCTTCGACCAGGACGGCGAGCGGGCACATGCCCTGTCGTCGAGCGACGCACCGAGTAGCTGAACGAAGGAGCGACCTCGACCGACTCCGCTGATCGGCAACCAGCCCAGTCTTGCCATTACCGCAAGATGCAGTGCCGCTACCGCAAGGCCGGGCTAGCTTTCCCGCATGACCTCTCCGAGCCTGTCTCCGCAGGTGCCAGCCGTGGCGGAAGCCGCCGCGAAAGCCACCGCGAAAGATTCCGACCCGACGATCCACGATCCGCGCCGACGCCGCGCGGTCCTCGTCGCGGTCTGCATCGCGCTGATGGCGGTGATCGCGTCCGTCTCCGGGCTGAACGTAGCCCAGCAGGAGTTCGCCGTCGCGTTCGGCGCCTCGCAGAGCACCGTCCTGTGGATCATCAACATCTACACGATCACCCTGGCCGCGCTGCTGCTGCCGCTCGGCGCGGTCGGCGACCGGTGGGGGCGCAAACCCGTACTGCTCGCCGGGCTGGTCGTCTTCGGCGCGGCCAGCGCCGCAGCCGGCCTCGCCACCTCGACCGAAACAATGATCACCGCGCGGCTGCTCAGCGGCGTCGGCGCGGCGATGATCATGCCGATCACGCTCGCCGTGATCACCTCGACCTTCCCGGATCAGGAACGGTCCCGGGCGATCGGCGTCTGGACCGCCGTCGCCGGCGGCGGCGGCCTGCTCGGGATGTACCTGTCGGCGCTCCTGGTCGACGTGGCCGACTGGCGCTGGCTGTTCGCCCTGCCGGTCGCGCTGGTCGTCGTGGCCGCCGGCATGACGATCCGGTACGTCCCGAACTCCCGCGAGGAGTCGGGCGACCCGTTCGACACCATCGGTTCACTGTCGTCGGTGCTGGCCGCCGTCGGACTGATCTTCGTCCTGCACGAGGGGCCGGAACGCGGCTGGACCGCTCCCGCGACCCTGCTGGGTCTGGCCGTCGGTGCTGTCGGCGCCGCCGTCTTCGTCGCCTGGGAACTGCGCCGGCGTGCGCCGCTGCTGGACGTTAGGCTGTTCCGCGACCGGGGCCTGTCCAGCGGCTCGGTGGCGCTACTCGCCGTGTTCGGCGTTCAGGCCGGCATCTTCGTCGTGCTCTTCCCGTACTTCCAGGCGGTCCTCGGCTGGTCCGGGCTGCGTTCCACGCTGGCGATGATGCCGATGGCACTGCTGATGATGCTCGCCTCGGGCCTCGCCCCACGGGTGGCCGCGCTGATCGGTGCGCGCGCGACCATGGCGGCCGGGATCTTCCTCGGCGGCGCGGGTCTGGCCCTGATGGCAGGCTTCGTCTCCGTCGACGGGGGCTATCTGTCGGTGCTGCCCGGGATGCTCGCCATGGGGCTGGGCATGGGCCTGTCGATGACCCCCTCCACCGAGGCGATCACCAGCGCACTGCCCCGCGCCCGCCAGGGCACCGCGTCCGCGCTCAACGACGTCACCAGGGAGTTCGGTGCCGCACTCGGCGTGGCGTTGCTCGGGGCGATCGTGTCCGCCGGCTACCGCAACGCCGTCAGCGCCCGGCTCGACGAGCTGCCCGTCGACGCGCCCGACGCGGCCCGACAGGGCATCGCCACCGCCCTCGTCGCCGCCGAGGACGCCGGCCCGTACGCCGACGAGCTGGTCCGAGCCGCGCAGCAGTCCTTCGTCGACGGCTGGCAGCAGGCGATGTGGGTGGGCGTCGTGGTGATGGCGCTCCTGTTCGGCTACGTGCTCGCCCGGGGTCCGCAGCGTGGTGCCACGAGCCGAGCAGCCGACACCGCGCCGCAACAGGTCACGTGATCGAGGGGTATGGCCGCACCTGGTGAGCCCCGCTCACCAGGTGCGGCCGGTGATCCGTTCGTAGACCTCGACGTAGCGGGCCCGGGTCACCTCGACGATGTCGGCCGGCACCTCCGGGGCCGGCGGACGCTTGTCCCAGCCGGTGCCGGCGGCCCAGTCCCGCACGTACTGCTTGTCGAAGGAGAACTGGGCACGGCCCGGCTGGTACGCGTCGGCCGGCCAGAACCGGGACGAGTCGCTGGTCAGCACCTCGTCGGCGAGGACCAGGGTGCCGTCCGGTGCCCAGCCCAGCTCGATCTTGGTGTCGGCGACGATCAGGCCGCGCTCCTCGGCCAGCGCCGCGCCCCGCCGGTAGACGTCGAGGGTGATCTGCCGCAGCCGCTGCGCGGTCTGCGCGCCGACCTGGGTGACCACGTCGGCGTACGTGATGAACTCGTCGTGCTCGCCGGCGGGCGCCTTTGTGGTCGGGGTGTAGATCGGCTCGGGCAGCCTGGACGCCTCGACCAGGCCTGCGGGCAGCGCGATGCCGGAGACCGAGCCGGACTTCTCGTACTCCTTGAGGCCCAGACCGGTGAGGTAGCCGCGGGCGATGCACTCGACCGGCACCATGTCCAGGCGGCGGCACCGGATGGCCCGGCCGGCGAACTCGGCCGGTACGTCGATGGCGGAGACGACGTGGTGGGGCACCAGGTCGGCGAGCTGCTCGAACCACCACAGCGACAACGCGGTGAGCAGTTTGCCCTTGTCCGGGATCGGGGTGGGTAGCACCACGTCGTAGACGCTGATCCGGTCGGAGGCGACCAGGATCAGGTCGTCGCCGTCGGCGTACACGTCCCTTACCTTGCCTGAGTGCAGCAGTTCCACGGCCGCAAGTACATCACGACGACGGACGCAGACCGCCGGGTGCCCGTCCGCCCCAGGCTGGCGGGCGGACGGGCTGGCCAGGTTGGAGCGGGTGGAGGACCTGGCCGGGTGGCCGCCGCGCCGCCGACGCATTCCGGGGCGGCGACGCGACGGTGATCAGATGAACCCGGTCGACCTGACGGCCGGCAGCCGGGACTACTACAGGCAGGCGCCGAGGTGTCGCTGGTTGATCGGGCGTAGGAACCTCGAGGTCGGGATGCTGCCGTCCGGGCGGCGGGGACCGGTGATCGTTGACGAGTTGGTGCTGATCAGCGACGCATCGTTCCAGGTACCGCCGATGTCCCACGAGTTTCCGCTGCCGGTCGACGAGCCGAGTGACACCGGGGTGGGGTTGGTCGCCGCCAGGTTGCCGGTCAGCACCGACGACGACCGGTTGACGGTGAAGCCGTTACGGCCGTTGTTCCAGGCGGTGTTGCGGTCGAAGCGGTGCGCACCCGGGTTGCCGTTGTCGATGAACCCGTCGACGACGTTGCCGAACGCGATGCTGTTGCGCACGGTGTGACCGATCGCGTCGGGTATCCCGCCGCCCATCTTGAAGCCGTTGCCGTCGCCGGCGAAGTCGGGGAAGCCCCACCGGTTGACGCCGTTGCCCCAGGCGACCGAGTTCTCGATGAGGATCGGGGATCGGAACATCCAGGCGTCGAAGCCGTCGTCGACGTTGTTCCACAGCCGCACGCCCCGGACGACGTTACCGACGCCGGTGCCCTCCTTGATGGCCAGGCCGTCGGCGCTCTCGCCGTTCTTGCGCGGGTCGCGGTTGCCGTACGCGTCGAGGTCGATGACCTGGTTGTACGTGGCGTCGCCCTGGATCTGCAGGCCGGATTCGTAGTTGTCGCGGGTGGTCAGGCGCTGGAAGACGTTGTGGTGGCAGGTGCGGCAGTAGACCCCGTACGGGCCGTTGGCGATCTCCAGGTCGACGATCCGCCAGTACGACGCCTGCATGTGGATGGCACCGCGTTCGATGTTGGGGATGCTGCCGCCCAGTGGGGCCGGGGTGTGCGGCATCTGCTCACCGTCGATGAGGACGTGTTCGGTGCCGTACCGGGTGAGGGTGATCGGCGCGGCGGCGGTGCCGGAGGTGAGGATCCGGATGTTGGTGGTCGGGGCGTAGCTGCCACCGCGCAGCCGGATGGTGGTGCCGGGGACGGCGAGGTCGACGGCACGCTGCACGGTGCGCAGTGGTCGGGCCAGGGTGCCGGGGTTTGCGTCGTCGCCGGTGGTGGCGACGATCAGTTCGTCACCCGGTCCGGTCGTGGGCGTCGGCGTCGGGGGCGGGGGCGGCGTCGGGGTCGGGGTCGGGGTCGGGGTCGGCGAGGACGACGGCGGTACCGACGGGGACGGGGACGGGCCGGTGCCGAGGGTGCTGACCGTCACGTCGTCGAAGGCAGCGGTGGCCCGGTCGGTCTGCACGCCGATGCGGCCCTGACCGCGCTGGCTGGTGCCGGTGCCGATCAGGGTGCCGTCGACCCAGCCGCGGACGGTGTCACCGGAGACCTCCAGGGTCAGAGTCGCCCAGGTGCCGGTGGGCACGGGCCGCGCGGCGGTGCCGAGGACGGTGACGGATCCGCTGCGCACCGCCTGCAGTTCGACACGCCCGTCGAACAGTGCCAACCGGTCGAAGCTGGTGGCGCCCGAAGCTCGGGCGGCGAGGCCGACGAAGCCGCCGGATGCGGTCCAGCTCAGCGGCTTGACCTTGGCTTGGACCTGGTAGTCGGTCCAGCTGGTGGAGCCAGCGAACATCCGGGCAAGGTTGGCGTCGACCTTGGACTGCTGCAGGACCCGGGTTCCGTCGCTGACCACTGTCCAGTTGCCGCCGGACTTGGACCAGCCGGAGGTGTTGCCGTCTTCGAAGTCGTCGCCGAAGAGGGCCGCTGCGGAGGCGGAAGTGACGCTGGTGGCGAGCAGGGTGGTGATGACGGCGGCAGCGAGTGTCGGCCACCAGATCCGCCGCCGGCGCTGGCGGCTGGTCAGGTCGGGATGGTGCCTCATGGTAATGCCTTCCGCTGACGATGATGTAGGAAAGCGCTTTCCGCTCTCGAAACGCTACGTCCGCAGCTCACGTATGTCAATACATCGATCTACGTCAAGCAATGACCACCCGGACGGACCGTTGACACGCAGCCCGTCCGCTTGTGTTAAATGGTCGAGCGCCGACCGGCAAACCCGGCCCTGATCAGGAGAAACCCGTGTCACTATCAACCATCTCGACACGCGGAGCGTTCGCACGAACACTGACAGTCACACTACTCGTCGCTATCGGACTCACTGCCTGCGCCACTGTCGACGGCGACGAGGCCGACGACGGGGACCAACCGGTCGAGATCTCCGTCTTCTGGTGGGGGGCGGAGCGGCGGGCCGAGCTGACCCAACAGGCACTCGACCTGTACGCCAGCCGCCACTCGGGCGTCACATTCAAGGTGACCTGGCAGGGCAACAGCGGCTACTACGACCGGCTCTCCAGCGAAGCCGCCGGCGGCAACGCGCCCGACCTGTTCCAGATCGATGACAACTACCTGACAGAGTACGCCGAACGCAACGTGGTCCTGGACCTCACCTCGTATGTCCAGAACGGCGAACTGGATCTCTCCGGCTTTCCGAGCAGTCTGGTCCAGTACGGACAGATCGGTGGCCGGACGGTGGCCGTGGCCGCCGCTGCCAACACGCCCGGAATGGTCTACAACAAGACACTGCTCGCCGAGATCGGCGTCGAGGAGCCGACCATCGGCATGACCTACGAGGAGCTGATCGACTGGGCCGCCGAGATCACCGCACTCACCGACGGCGCGGTGGCCGGCACCATGGATCCGTCCGGCGACTACAAGGCACTCTGGCTGTGGCTGCGAACCCAGGACATGGAGCTCTACCAGGGCCGGCAGTTGGGCTTCAGCGTCCGGGATCTGACCGCCTGGTTCGAGCTGTGGACGCAGGCACGGGCTGCCGAAGCCACCCCGAGCGCCGAGCTGATCAAGTTGGCGAACAGCGGCGACGTGACCCAGCAACTGGTCGCCACCCGCGACGCGGCCACCTCCTTCATGTGGTCGAACCAGCTCGCCGAGTTGCAGAAGCACACCCGTGACAATCTCGGAGTGGTGTCCTACCCCGGTGACCCGCAGGGTCAGTGGGCCCGCGCCTCGATGTACTGGTCAGGATTCCGCGGCACCCAGCACCCTGACGTCGTCGTCGACGTCATCGACTTCCTGGTCAACGACCCGCAGGCCGGCCGGATCCTGGGCACGGAACGCGGTCTCAGCTCCAATCTGCAGGTCCGTGAGAGCGTCCAGGCCACACTCGCCGACGAGAAGATGAAGGCGTCGGTCGCCTTCGAGCAGCAGATGGCCGACCTGTTCGGTTCGGCTCCGGTCCCGCCGCCACGCGGACACACCAAGATCCGGTCGCTGCTCACCATCGCGGCGGAATCGGTGCAGGGCGGCCAGGCAACACCGCAGCAAGCAGCCGAGCAGTTCGTCGCGCAGGCCAACGGGGCCCTGTCCGCCGGCTGAACACGCAGGCCGGCCGACCACCCGGACACCTCCCACCGTCCACCCGGGTCGACGGGATCACGCCAACAGGCGAGATGGGCGTAACGAGCAGTTACATCTGTCGACGTCACGCCGATCGATCCGTACCGTCTGCATGGGAGGTACTCCGATGCCGGAGGATTACATCGGCCTGCGGGTCGCGCGATGGCGTGACATCGCCGGCATGACGCAGCAACAACTCGCTGCCGAGATCGGGGTCAGCCGCGAGTACGTTTCCATGATCGAGAACGGCAAGCGGGCCGTGACCAAGCGTTCCATGCTGATCGCGCTCGCGTCCGCTCTCGGCGTATCCACGATGGATCTCACCGCGCAGCCATATCTGCCGCGCTCACGCAACGACCTGGCACTGTATGCGGCCGTACCGGCGATCCGCAAGGCGATGGACGACGACGAGCCGGCCGGCGCACGGCCGGCGGCGCACCTCGCCGCCGAGGCGGACCGGGCGATGCGGGCCCGAATGGCCTGCGACAACCCGACGCTGGGCATCCTGCTCCCCCGGTTGATCTCCGAGATCCGCTCCATCGCCAACGCCGGCGACAACCCGACGGCGCTGCGCATCGCCGTCCAAACACTGGTCACCGGCTCACTCGCGCTCAAACCACAGGGGCACGTCGACCTGGCGATGCGGCTCGCCGAACGGGCCGTGGTGGCCGCCAAGCTGAGCAGCGACCCGGCCTGCCAGGCGGCCGCCGCGTACGCACTGGCCCAGGCGATCCTCGCCACCGGCCTGCGCAAGCGCTCCTGGAACCTGGCCCGCACCGCCGCCAAGGAGATGCAACCCCATCTCGATACGGACGAGGGCCGGGCCTGGTACGGCATGCTGCACCTGCACGCCGCGCTCGCCGCCGCCAGCCTCAGCCAGCACGACGTCGCCGAGGTGCACGTCACCGAGGCCGAGGACGTGGCCCGGCGGACTGCGGGCGACCCGTGGCGGATGGAGTTCACCTCGGCCAACGTCGCGGTGTGGCGGGTCGGGGTGGTACTGGAGAACGGCGAGCCGGGCCGCGCACCGGAGCTGGCCCGCAAGGTGGACCAGAGCGCGCTGCGTACCCCGCAGCGCCGCGCCCGGCTGCACATGGACGCCGGTCGCGGGTTCCATGCCGCCAAACGCAACGACGAGTCGGTCCGGGCGTTCCTGCGGGCCGAGGCGATCGCCCCGCACGAGACCCGCAGCCGGGCCACCGTCCGGGAGATCATCGCGCACATCGTGCGGGACTCGTCGCCCCGCGGCGGCTCCGACGAGCTGCGGCAACTCGCGGTACGGATGGGAATCGATCCACTCTCGCCCGAGCAGCACGCAACGTAACCGCTCGTTACGCAAAATCCACGTAAGAGCTTCTATCGTCATTCGTACGGGGTGCGGCGTCGGGTGTCAGTGGAGAGCCCCCGGCGTCGCACCCCGGCTCCGTGTCGCGCTACGGCGCACCGTGATCGGCCGGGCACCCCGTGGCAGTAGGTCCTCGGTGCCGGTGGTTCGCCGCGCCCGTGGCATGCCGTGATCGGCTCTGTCGTCAAGGGAGGGACCATGGTCTCGTACGACGAGTACCTCTTCGCCGTCGCGGCGACACTGGCCCGCCGGCACCGCCCACAGTGGTCGTGGCGCAGGTGGCGCCGGACCTGCCGGTGCGGTGCCGAGCTTCCCTGCCGCGCCCTGCACCGGGTGCCGATCAACCGGGGCCACTGGCCACGATGACCGGACCGGCAGGTCGTAGCCTCACCCGCTGCCGGTCAGCCGGTAGCCGGCCAGACCCGCGCCGACCACCAGGATCCCCACGACGAACACTGTCTGTGGCAGGCTCGCGCCACCGCCGCTCGGCCGCTGCCCGTCCGGGACGGCAGCTGGCATTGGCGCGAGCACCGCGTTGGTGGCGATCAGCGACGGTGCCGGGCGTTCGGCGCCCGGCTCGGTGCCCAGCCAGTCGTAGCTGTCCCCGTCGGCGCACCCCTGCACCGACGGGAACCAGAACGTCTGTCCGACGGTTCCGGTGAGCCGGACCAGGACCGCGAACTCGACGTCGCCCGCGGCGATCTGCTCCGCGTCGATCGCCGGGCCCGTCCAGACCACCCGGCGGGGCGTGACGTCCGCGCTCCAGCCGGCCGGCTGCCCGGTGGCGGCACCGGCGATCGCCCCGTCCGGCATGTCGACCGCCAGTTCGGTGGTGTCCGCGTTGTCGCAGCCATGGTCGAACGTGAAGGTCAGGGTGGTCGCGCCAGCACCGTTGGGCTGCGCTGCGGCAAGCTGGGTGTGCGCGGCGGCGGGTGCCGCGAGCCAGATCGACGCGGCGGTCAGCGGGGCCATGGTCAGCGTCGTCGCGGCGACCAGCGCCGCGGCCCGTCGTCGGACAGGTTTCATCGGATCTCCACCGGGATGGTCACGATCGGGCTGTCGAAGCGGGACGTACGGGCGTTGACCCTGATCTCCCACACCCCGGGCAGCGGGAAGTCGGCAACCGCCTCGTACCTGCCCGCACCGACCTGGGCAAGCCGGCGTTCCAGCGGGCCGATGCCGATGTCGGGCTGGGTCACTGTCACCGTCGGCGGCACCACCGGCTCCAGCGGTTGCCCGGCGGCGTCGAACAGCGCCAACTCCAACGCGTTGATGCCGGTCGCCCCGGGGGTGATCCGGATCTCGACCCGGTCGTCGCCGAGCGCTCCGTCCACGGTGATCGCCTGTTCGCCGGCCGGACCGGTCGCGTCGGCCGCCGGCTCGGAACCGGCTGGCGTACTGGTCGGATCGCGGGTGACCAGGACGCCGGTCGCGGCCAGCACCGCGACCAGCAGCGCCGCTTCGACCCGTACGGCGCGGCGCAGTGACCGGAGCGCGGCGGCCTCGGTGTCGGGCTTCGCGGTACGCGGCACCAGCCGGTAGCGGTTCCATCCGGCGATGCCGACGAGTACTCCCACCGCCGACACCTTGGCCAGCAGCACCTGCCCGTAGGTGGTGCCGAACAACGCCGACCAGGAGCCGACGATCCGCCAGCCGAGCAGTACCCCGGCGATCGCAAGCACCGCGACCAGGAAGACGGCCGTCTGGGAGAACGCCACCACCACGCCGGCCCGGTCCAGCACCGTCGGTGCCGGGGCGGCCGCCGGTGTGGACTCGGCCGCCGCCGGTGTTGACTCGGCCGCCGCCGGTGCACCGTCGGCCGCCGGCCCGGGGTCGGCTCGGTCGGCTCGGTCGGCTCGGTCGGACAGCAGCTGACTCAGGCCGAGTACGCCGCCGAGCCAGACTGCGGCGGTCACCAGGTGCAGCAGATCGCTGCCAAGCACCAGCCAGGCCGGGCCGAAGCTACGGGTGTGGCCGATGATCATCAACGAGCCGAGGGCGAGTCCGGCACCGGCGAAGACCGTCGCGCCGGCGGGTCGCCGCCAACAGCCGCCGCCGGCCCCGATCAGGCCGATGCCGGCGAGGACGGCGACGACACCGATGCCGGCGAGGCCGGCGGTGAGACCAAGGTCGGACGCGTACCCGGTCCGCCACGGGGCGGTGCCGGCCAGGGCGGTGACCTCCGCCGCGTCCTGCCAGGCGGTGGTGACCGGCGGCATCACGATCAGCGCGGCCAACGCCACCGCCCCGAACAACCGGATCACCCGGGTCTGCCGCCGACGCAGCCGGCCGGCCAACGCCACGCCGGCCGGCCCGCGGAGGAACGCCAGTCCGAACACGGCCAGGCCGACGCTGCCGAGGACCCCGAGGTAGAGCAACGCCTCGGTGACCGGGCGCAGCACCTGCAACGCGGTGTCCGGCTCGCTGACCGGGATGGTGACGCTACCGGCGCTGGGCGCCCCGATCGCGAAGCTGAATCCACCGGCGACCGGGTGGCTGTCCGTCGAGATCACCCGCCAGCTGACGACGTACGTACCGTCGCTCATCTCGGCCGGCAGGCCGATGAGGACTCTGCTGTCGACAGACCGGGCGGTGGTCTCGACGGGGGTGCCAGCGGCGTCGAGCACCTGGATACCGTCGGGGCGTACCTGGACCGGCTCGTTGAAGGTCAGGGTGACCGTCTGCGGCGCCTCGGTGAGCAGCCCACCGTCGGCCGGGTCGTTGCTGAGCAGGGTGGCGTGCGCGGCGGCCGGGCTGGACACGGCCAACGCGAGCAGCGTCCCGAGCAGCATCGCGGGTACTGCGAGACGGAGAACCGACCGGGCAAGGAGAACCGGCTGCGCCCTGCGGCGCAGCCGGTTGTGGTGACCCACGCCTACGCGGCCTTCCTCGTCCGCTGCAGCGCCAGGGCACCGGCGATGAAACCGAGCAGCCCGAAGATCAGTCCGATCCAGCCGAGCAGCGAGTTCGGACCGGACTCGGTGGTCGAGCTCGCCGTGGTCGCCTCGCCTGAGTCACCGTCGTCGGACCCTTCGCCGGATCCGTGATCGCCGTCCTCGGTGGCTGCGGTGACCACGAACGCCGGTGCCGGGTAGTCCAACTCGTGGCTGTCCTGGCCGGCCTCCGGCACCTGCGCCCAGGCCGCCTCGCCCTGCTCACAGGTCTGGATCGCGGGGAATATCAGCTCCTCGCCGGCGGCGTCCGGCAGCTTCAGCGACAGCTCGAAGACGTCCCGGTGCCCCTCAGGCAACGGGGTCTTGGCGGTGTAGACGACCTCGGCCACCCGCTCGGTGAGCTCGTTGCCGTGGCCGTCGGTGATCGGCGGATCGAGCTCCGCCATCACCTTCTCGACCGTCCAGCCCTGGTTGATCGTCGGCGTGACCGCGTTGATCAGGTCAGGAATCTGGATGGCGACCTTCGTGGTGGACGAGCCGTCGCACCCGTGCGGCACCGACACGGTCAGCACGGTGTACGAGTCGGCGGCCGTCACGGTGGGGGTGATCGTCACGTGGGCTGCCGCCGGTGCGGTGGCGAGCAGCACGACACCGCCGGCGAGGGCGGCTACGGCGCCGGCACGCGTGACATGCCGAAGGGTGGAATGCATCGATGGCGACCTTTCGTCTGTCGGCCCACCCAGGTGCCCGTGGGCAGGTGGGGCTTTCGCATTGGTCGGATGCGTCCGTCGTCTGGTTCCCGGCTGGTGCGACTACTTGCCGGCCGGTCCGACAGGGCCGGAGGTCCCCGGTCGCCGGGGTGCCCGCCACATCGGCCACAGCGGTGGCCCGCCCGGCAGGTGGATGGGTTCGCTGGCGACGTACCCGTGCCGGTGGTAGAGGCCCCGGTTGCGCGGCGTGGTGGCCTCCAGGTAGGCCGGTACGGCGCGATGATCGAGCTCCTGATGCTGGTGACGCAGCAGCGCGGTACCGACTCCCCTGCCCTGCAGCCACGGGGTCACCCCGAGGTACGCGAGATACCGGTGTGGCTGCTCCGGTTGGTGTTCACGCAGCACAGCGTCGAGTACGGCGACCCGGTGCTGCCAGATGCCCGCCGCGAGCAGCAGTCGGCGCTGGTGCACGGTGACCTGGCCGGCCGGACCCGGTCGATCGCGCGGGTACCAGATGGCGACCCCGCTGAACCGGCCGGCGACATGCACGGTCGCTCCGGAGTCGATGGCCTGCTCCAGTTCGATGGTGAACAGCGAGCGGAAGGTGGTGACCCGGGCGTCGATGTCCCCGACGAGCCACTGGGACACCGGCGAGATGAGAAATGCCTCGGTGAGCAGCGTCGCGGCCTGAGCTATGTCGGCGGGGGTGGCGTCCCGAACGGTCGTCGCCGGTGTGGTGGCGTTCATGGCGTACTCCAATTGGGTGATGACCAGGCAGGCGGACAGGCCGAGTCGCAGGCGGACAGGCCGGCTGACTGGCGGACAGGCCGGCTCGCGGACGGCCGCGGCCGGGTTTCCGGGCGTACCCGGGTTTCCGGGCGTACCCGGGGTCAGGTGCGCCCGGGGTCAGGCGCGCCCGGAGAGCACTGTGTTGCCGACGGCCGCGCCGGTGTGCAGCAGCAGGTCCCGCAGTGCCGGTGACAGCGTGGTGCGCAGCAGGTCTGCGAGGTGACGGCTGGCCTCCAACTCAGCCCCGTCGAGCAGGTGATTGTCCAGTCCGGTCTGGACGGAGAGTCCGGCGAGGAACAGGTCCGGCTCGTCGAGCTGCTCCAGCCGACGCAGCCGCAGCGACAGCCTCGCCCAGGGCCAGGCCGCCGCGTTGATGTCCACCGGTACGTACACGGTGCGGGTCCGCAACAGACGGCGGATCTGCTCGGCCCGGACGACCCCGGCGGTGACCAGCCGCTGGGCCACGTGGATCGGTGCCCGTTCGGAGAGCACGGCCAGCCACAGCCGTACGGCGGTGTGATCGGGCTCGTCGAGCAGCAGCCGCAGCGCCGACCGACCGAGCGGGTCGGTCCGTGCCGCCGGGTTCACCACCCAGACGTGTCCAGCGTCGACGGTGACCGCCCGTACGGTGACCAGTTCGGCCAGGACCGCGCTGGCCAGGCCCAGCCCGACGGCCCTGGGGTGCAGGCGGGCACGGCCGGTGACATCGTGGTGGGCAAGCAGGAAGAACTCATCGGCGAGCAGCACCGTCCACCGCCCGCTGACCCGGCTCCGTTGCGCGTCGCACCGCGGCGACGCTGACCAGCGCCTGTTGACAGGGTTGGTGGTCGGGGCGGCAATCCACATGGTGCCCGTCGACCCACACCCATTGGCCGTCGTAGCTGCGCGCGGACGCGGTCCGTACCTTGGTGATCAGTAGCTCGAACGGCTCCCCGGGTACGGGGCCACGACCGTACCGCCACTCGGACGGGGTGAACCGGAGCACTGTTCCCGGCGAGAACTCCGGTATCAGTACGTCTTCAGCAAAATATGTCATATTTAGTCCAGCCCGATCATCGACCCACAAAGTGGTACGCGAGGTCGTCCGGTCACCGGCGGGTGATCCGGATGCGGTCGTCAATGATGAAGGTGCGGGTCGGGGGAGAGCACTTCAGCGGACAGCGGTCACGTGGACCAGATGAATTCCAACTCGTCGGCTGCGCCGCCAATCCGTACCTCCGCCAGGACCTGCCGGAATACCGCCGGAAGATCATTGCCGGTGACACAGGTCAGCAGTTCCGGATGCTGCGCCTCGACGGCGTTGTACACGAGTCGTTCGACCGTCAGCGCATCCACCGGACTCAGCCGGCAGCCGCAGGGAGCACCGTACACACGGCCGTTGAGCCTCGACATCGGGATCATCTGCCGTTCGCAAGTTGCACAGAACAGGAGGCCGGCCAGCGATGGCTGAAGGCAGTCGGCGGGATCGTTCGATGCGGCGACCCGAATATCGCTCAGCTCGGCGCCGTCGGTGATCTCATGGCGTGTGCCACGGCTCTTGGCCATCGCCAACTCCTCACCCTGGATCACCATCGATCGCCCGCCATCGGCGTACGCAGATCGAGTCTGCCAGGGCACCCACAGTGGTGCAATGCTTAACGCGCCGGTGAAACCGCTACGAAAGTTTGAAAACGCGAGAAGTCCACATGTTCACCTTACGTCCCGGCCCGGCGCTGGCACGGATATCGTGACCCGTCACCGAACGGAGGACCGGGCATCGCCGACCAACGACGACACCCGTCGCACCGGCCGACTCCGAAAGCTTGTCGGCTTCGGATAAGCTGCATCTCCCACACCTCTCGCGGGTGAACCCGGTGGCCGGCGGGATCCCTCCCCATCACCAATGTCCCGCCGGCCACCGCCAATCGCCCCTCCGCCCTTGATCGACAGTCGTTCGACGCAACCCGGGCCGTGACGGCCAACTGTCGCTGTCCGGGCCGGCCTCGATCGCTGCGCCCGGACGCTGACAGGCCGAGGGTGACCGGCGTGGCCGGTCACCCTCGGGTCGTACGGTGCGGTCGTGCGTTCAGGTCACGGGCAGGGCTGCCAGGCCAGGTGGTACATCGTTTCGATGCTGCCGTCGGTCGAGTCCATGGTCAGGAAGCTGGACCCTGTCGACGACCCCCTGCTGAGGCGCAACTCCGTGTTGATGTTGAGGTTGCGGCGTTCGCCGCAGGGGTGCCAGACCACCGAGGCGATCGGCACCTCGTCGGTGACCATCCAGTTGTCGTCCAGCGGTGCCGGGATCGGGTGGTTGCTGAAGGTGCTCTGCGTCATGCCCTGGAAGTAGTAGTTGGCCCGAGCTGAGGCGACGGCACCCCGGCCGAGCAGCCCGTACCCCCGGTAGTCCACCTTGACGATCGCGAAGGTGTAACCGGCCGGGGCATGGACCAGGACGTTGAGTTGGCAGTTCCGGCGGCCGGCGGTGGGTGAGATACCCGGACCGGCCTCGACGAGGTAGTCGCTGTAGATGGTGGTGAAGGCGGTGTTGTCCGGGGAGACGGCGACGTCCGCGGTGCCCGGTCGGCAGCCGGAGCCCGCCATCGCCACCAGATCGATCACGACCTGGTCCGCGGGCGGGTCATCCATGACTCCCCTAGCGGACGCTGGCGCCCCGGCGATCAGCGTTGAAGCGAGCAGCGCAAGCACCACGCCGCCACGCGTCAGCAGTTTACGCATGAAACCTCCTCCGATGCAGGAAACGACGCTACCTGCAGGACAAGCTACGTACAGACATCGACGTCTGTCAACGTCAATTTGTTCGAGATCAATTGGAACGAAAGCGAAGTCGATTCGACCGCCTACCGCCGCATCGAGGTCGACACAGAGGTGGACGCACGGGGTCCATGTAGCACAGCAACCTGCGGCCAACTGGTCAAATCCAGTGCCACACAACGACTCCACGACTTGATCTTGTCGACGTTGCCACCACCCCGGTCCAGCTCAAGGACCCGCCACAAGTTGATCACATTGATGAGCACAGATGGTTGCAGGTTTCGGTCAGCGTCGCTACCATCCATTCGCAGAACGCCACCGAGAACTCCGCTCCACCGAGCAGCGGCCTGCCCCAAGGTCGACATGCGAACATCCTGCGGGCTGTTCGGCGACGAAGCACGTGTTCTATTCGGCTAACACCAACTGCCCCGAGAGGAACAGAATGAAAAAAGACCTCGTTGGCGCGAGACACGGAATCTTCGCCGTACTCGGCACGGTTCTCGCGTTGTCCCTGTCCGTACCGGCCCACGCCGCGCCAGCCGAGCCCAACAGCGCGCCGGATGGCCAGATCACCGTCGAGGTGCTGGCAGCCAACGGGTCAGGCTGCGCACCCGGCACCGCCTGGGTCGTCGCCAACTCCGACAACACTGGCTTCCGCATCCGCTACTCCGACTTCGTCGCCACCGCCGGCCGGGGCCTCGATCTGACCGCCAGCCGGAAGAACTGCCAGCTCGGCGTCCTCGTCAGGCTGCCTGCGGGCTGGACCATCGCGGTCGCCACCGCCGACTACCGCGGCCGGGCCCGGATCCCTACCGGCGCGACAGGTCGGCAACGCACCCACTACTACTGGCAGGGCTCCTCCGAGAGCAGCCGCACCGACGCCACGTTCGGCGGCCCGTACAACGGCTACTGGTCCACCGAGGACGCGGCACCGGCGCTGTTCTACCTGCCCTGCGGACAGCAGCGGGTGTTGAACATCAACACCGAGCTACGGGTGGACGCCGGGACCGCTAGCTCGAACGCCAGCATGTCCATGGCGGCGAGCGAGGGCGACGTCGACACCCTGTTCAACCTCAAATGGGAACGGTGCTGATTCCCTGAACCCGACTCAGCGACGTACGGCGTCTCCGCACCACAGCAGATGGGCGCGGGCAGGTTCACCTGCCCGCGCCCACGCGTCGACTCCGTACCCGGTTCAGACCATGTCTCCCGGGGTTGCCGGACGACAGCTTCTGCAACGGCCCACCGCTGCACGGTGCGGTGTTCCGCGGCAAGCTGGTCGAGTGGTCATGCGACGCGATCGGGTGGCTGGCCGGGCTGACCCGTCCTGGCGGTCGATGGCCGGGACGACGGATCCGACCGGACCGGCCGCGGGTCGCCAGGTCCAACCGCGGAACCGGTCACGGGTTGGCGTAGAACCTTCGGGGGTCTCCGGCCAGCGACGCCTTCACGGCGGTGGCGGTCTCGTCGGCGAGCACCTCCCACTCGCCCGCCTCAAGACCGTCCAAGGCGGACTTCACGATCACCGCCGGGTCGCTCTTCGGCCCGTCGAAGTCGGCTGTCATGTCGGTATCGGCGACGCCCAGCAGCAGACCGGTGACCTGGGTGCGTTGGCCGGCCAGCTCCAGGCGTACGGCGTTGGTGAGGTTCCACTCGGCCGCCTTCGCCGCCGCGTAGCCGCCCGCACCCGGGTAGGCGCTCCAGGACAGTGCCGACAGCACGTTGAGGATCGCGCCGTCGGCCAGCCTCGGCGCGAAGGCCCGGATCATGGCGAGGGTTCCCCAGAAGTGGGTGTCCAGCTCCCGGCGGATCAGGTCGAGCTCACCTGAGACCAGGTCGGCGCCGGTGGCCACGCCGGCGTTGTTGACCAGCAGGGTGACGTCGCTGGCGGCCTGCGCGGCGGCGGCCACCGACGCCGGGTCGGTGATGTCCAGCGGCAGGACCTGCACGCCGGGCAGATCGACGGATTCGGGTCGACGGGCGGTGGCGTACACCTTGGCGCCGCGTTCCGACAGTTGGGCGGCGAAGTGGCGGCCGAGACCGCGGTTGGCCCCGGTGACCAGGGCGACTGCTCCGGAGATCTTCATGCCGGTACGCTAAGACCTGACGTTGACGTCAAAGGCAAGGAGCAGTGACCGTGGTCACCTTTCGCATCGGAGACCTGGCGGCCCGTGCCGGGGTGAGCACCCGGGCGCTGCGCTACTACGAGGAACAGGGGCTGCTGGCCGCGCAGCGCAGCCCGGCCGGCCAGCGCCACTACCCGGAGTCGGCCGTCGATCGGGTCAAGCTCATCCAGATGCTGTACGCGGCGAACCTGTCCAGCCGGACCATCGCCGACCTGATGCCGTGCGTCGACGCCAAGGTCAACACGCCGCAGTCGCGGGCCCGGCTGGCCGCCGAGCGCGACCGGATCGACGCGCAGATCGCCGAGCTGATCGCGGCCCGCCGCCGGCTGGACGAGGTGATCTCGCGCTCCGCGCACCCGGCCAGCGGCTGCACGTACGAATCCGCCCCGGCCGCCGCCGACTGACCCGGTGACCGGGCCGAGAATCCCTTCGACGGTACGCGTACGCTCTGGCACACTCCGAGCATGGACGACGTCATGGCGCACACCACCGCACCCCGCCAGCTGTCCACTGCCGAGCTTGCCGCCGGGCTCGCCGAGGTGACCCGCTCCCCGCGCAGCTCCGGCACGCTGGACCTGGTGGTCCGCCGGCCGGCCGTCGACGAGCGGGAGCTGTTGGCCGAGGGCATGCTCGACGTCACCGTAGGTCTGGTCGGCGACACCTGGGCGGAGCGCGGCAGCTCGGTGACCGACAACGGGTCGGCCCACCCGGACCGTCAGCTCACCGTGATGAACTCCCGGTTCGTCCGGCTGGTCGCCGGCGACGACCCGCAGGACTGGGGGTTGGCGGGCGATCAGCTCTTCGCCGACCTCGACCTGCACTCCGAAGCGCTACCGGCCGGCACCCGGCTGGCGGTGGGCGACGAGGCGGTCATCGAGGTGACGGCCGAGCCACACAACGGATGCGTGAAGTTCGCCAACCGCTACGGGCGCGACGCGCACAAACTGGTCTGGAGCGAGCAGGGCCGCCAGGCCCGGCTGCGCGGCCTCTATGCCCGCGTCGTGGTCGCGGGCGTCATCCGCCCAGGGGACACGATCTGGGTGCTCGGCCCGGCCGGTCGGTCAGCGTAGGGACAGCAGGTCGGCGCTGTCGGCCCACAGGGCGTCCCGGGCGTCGTCGCGCTGGGCCAGTCCCGGCTACAGGAGATCACCGCCTACGCACGGGAGATGGCCGCCGGAGAGGACGTCGGCGCAGGCTTCTTCGCGTTCTTCGCCGAGGCCGTCCGCCAGTCGACGGTCAAGCACGCCTTCACCGACGCCAGCTGTTGGCCAAGGCGCAGCAGACCGCAGCGGTACGCCCGGACATCGCCACGCCCGAGTTGATCGGGTTGATGATCGGCACCGCACGGACCCTGGAACACGTCGACCCGGACCCGGAAAGCCAACGACGAGTCCTCGCCGTCCTGCGCGACGGGCTCCGGTACGCCCAGCGAGCCTAGGTGGGCTCCGGGGCGTCGGCGACCGGCTCACCGTCCTGGGCCGGCGTGGCCAGGTGAGATCTTACAGAGGCGAGCGTAGCGGGACGACAGCGTCTCGACCCAGCCAAACGAAACCACGGCAAGGGCAGTCAGAATCGCCATCCCGATCACCCGCAGCACGAGATTAGCGGCCGAATCAGGTGGCAACGCAGGAGTCAGTACGGCCACAATCAATGCGCCCGCCACGATATGCCAGAGATAGATGGTGACGGCCCAGGTGTTTATCAGACGCAGTACCTGACACACTGCAGGATACTCACTGAGACGGTGCAGCTGTACGCGCGAGTGCGGGCGCAGCAGCACGACGGCCCAGGCCATCGACCACAGCGTGGTCGCTATTGGCACATGGTTCAGCGCCGTGGCCGGATGCGTGGCCATGAAGATGGCGATCCAGCAGCCACCGACAACAGCCAGCGCCGACGCTGTCGCGTAGAAGGTTCGCGCCGGTATACGCTGCAGTCTCCCGCCGTGACTGGCCAGCCCCAACAGCCAGCAGGGCAGGTACGAGACAATATAGAACCCCTGTTCGATCTGGCCGAGATGGAATCCGATCAAGATCACAATCGAGGCCACGACGCATGATCCGGGCCATCGACGAATCAGCAACAGGGCGACCGGCGAGATCAGGATCAGCCACAGGTAGGTACTGATATACCAGAGTCCTATCGTGAACGGCCATGCCCAGGTTGCTTCTCCGGCAGACGGCACCTGTAGCGGCAGAATCCACCAGATCAGCTCGTCCCAGCCGATCCTGCGTGCAGGATCGGCCGGCCTGCCGACGCTGTGCATCAGCGCGAGTGCGACCAGGCTGAATGCCCAGAACGGCAGGATCATCCGGACCATTCGGCGAGCCACGGCCGCCGGCCCGTACCGGTCCAGTGAAGCTGCCATCAAATGCCCGGCAATGCCGAACATCACACCCATCGCGGGTAGCTATTCACCGGGGGCGGGTGAGTTTTCCGGCATTCCGGGCGGTGGCGTGACCTGCGGTGTCTTCCGGGTGTGCTGGTCGTTGCAAGGGGCATGGCCGTCG
>NZ_JBHMIM010000055.1:0-44903 GCF_048060115.1 Micromonospora sp. LOL_023 | reverse complement strand
AGGGGCATTCAGTCATACCGAGCCGGGCGACCGAGCCGTCCCCGGCTGGGGACGATCAAAAAGGTAACGGGGTTAGGGGCGGAGGGGGGCGTTGCAGGCGGCGACCAGCGCCCGGCGGCAGGCGATGGTGAGTGGCCGCAGCGCGGCGTCGCGCTGCTGGACCTCGTAACCGTTGACCGCCCCACCTGGCGCCGCGTGCTCGGCCAACGCCAGCACCTGGTCCAGGGTGCCGGCCCGGGCGAACAGTCGCCGGGCCCGCGGGTCGAAGCCGGGCGGCAGATCCATCCCCGCGTCCGGCCGGCGCAACGCGGCCAGGGCACCGGCCAGCTCGGGCCGCCAGTGGGCGATGTCCAGCCGGGTCAGCGTCGTGGTCGTCTCGACGAGGGCGGCGGACAGCTCCGCCTCCGCCTCGGCGGCCCCGGGCTCGCCGTGACCGTTGCGGGGAAGCTCCTGCGGCAGTGGGTAGACCCGCCACAGCACCGTCTCGAACGTCACGCCGGAGCCGGAGGTGTGGCTGCGTACCTCGGGGATGACGCCGAGCCCCCGGGCCACCACCGCCTCGCCGGCCAGCAGCGCGGCAGCGGTGAACTCACCCGGGCCGGGCAGCCCACGGGGGTCGCCGGGAGCCGGCAACGTCAGCCGGATCTCGTCAGGGCTCAGCTTCGCGAAGCAGGACAGCGCGTCGCGCAGCGGCAGGTCGGTCCAGGCGCCGGGGGCGTCGGCAACCAGGTGCTCCTCGTCGCCGGCGATCTGGTCGGCGAGCTCGTCGTACGGCACCAGCCCGGCGCGCCACGCGCGCACCCAGGTCACGAATCGGCTGGACCGGCGCGCGACGAGGGTCGCCGCGCCTGCTGCGGGGGACATGCAGGCTAGGGTACGTGCCCGGCACCCGGTTGTCTCGACACCGGGCGCAGGGTCACCGTCGGTGGGCGTACCGGAGGCGTGGTCGGCGCGTCGCCCGGTCGGGCCGGGCCGGTGCCGGCTAGCCTGCCCCGATGGGTGGTGACGGGCGGTACGGCGACGACGTGCTGGCGGGCAACTGGCGCCGCCGACGCACGGTGCCCGAGGTGGACGCCGAGCCGGAACTGGTCGTCGAGGACGCCGACTCGGGCTTCTGCGGGGCAGTAGTCGGCTTCGAGTCCGGCGCGGTCACCCTTGAGGACCGGCACGGGCGGCGGCGGCACTTCCCGCTCGCCCCGGCGGCGTTCCTGCTCGACGGCCAGCCGGTGACGCTGCGCCGGCCGACCCGGACGGTGGCGGCACCCCGCCAGCGTCAGCGCACCGCGTCCGGGTCGGTCGCCGTCGGACGGCAGCCGGCCAGGGTGGCCCAGGCCAGCCGGATCTGGGTCGAAGGTGTGCACGACGCCGCGTTGGTGGAGCGGATCTGGGGCGACGACCTGCGGGTCGAGGGCGTGGTGGTCGAACCGCTGGACGGCATCGACGACCTCGCCGCCGAGGTCGCCACCTTCGCACCGGGCCCGCAGCGTCGGCTCGGGGTGCTGGTCGACCATCTGGTCCCCGGCTCGAAGGAGAGCCGGATCGTCGCCGCGGTCGCCTCGCCGTACGTGCTGGTCACCGGGCATCCGTACGTGGATGTCTGGCAGGCGGTCAAACCTGACCGGGTCGGCCTGCGCCAGTGGCCGCAGGTGCCCCGGGGACAGCCCTGGAAGGAGGGCGTCTGCGCGGCGGTCGGGGTGACCGGGCCGGCGGAGCTGTGGCGGCGAATCCTCTCCAATGTGCACAGCTACCAGGACGTGGAGACGCCGTTGATCAACGCGATGGAGCGGTTGATCGACTTCGTCACCGTACCGCCGGAGTGAGCCGGCACCCGACGGTCAGCCCAGGTCGTCGGGGTCGCGGGTGAAGACGAAGGTGGCGATGTCCAGCGCCGTCGGGGTCCCGGTCCGATCCCGGCGTACGGCGAGGATCTCCCCGTGCTGTGCGCCGGAGCGTCCCCGCCACCGGTCGGGGCTCTCCGCCGCGAACCGCGAGGGTGCCGCCGGGGTCGGTCCGGTCTGGGTGAGGACGAGTTGCGCGACGTCGGCGTCCCAGGCCAGGTTGAACTCCCGACCCATCCACCACCAGCGGCCGCAGACGGCGGCGATCTCCGGTGGCGGGGCCGCGCCGGGTCGCCATGGCGGTGGCCCCGCCGGCTCGGCGTCCAGGACATCGCTGAGAATCCGTAGGCCGAGTTGGCGGATGGTGCCGTTGGCGAGGCCGTACGAGTTGGCGAAGGCGACGACGCCGGTGCCGGTGCGCCGGTGTACGGCGAGCAGCGCCACATAGCCGGGCATGGAGCCGCCGTGTCCGGAGAAGACCCGGTCACCGACCCGGTACAGCTCCGGTCCGAGGCCGTGGCCGCCGGTCCACCGGTCGGGGTCGTCGATCGCGACCGGCAGGCACATCTGCGCCATCGTGTCCGGGCAGAGCACCGCCGGGTCGGGGTCGGCGACGAACGCGGCCCAGCGGCTGAGGTCGGCGATGGTGGACCAGAGCTGTCCGGCGGGCGCCATCGCCCCGGTGTCGGTTCGCGGCTCCTCGCGCAGCGTGCCGTGCCAGGGGTGCACCACGTAGCCCGGCGCGTACGGGGCGGCCGGGTGGTAGGTGGTGCGGGTCATGCCGAGCGGTTCGAGTATCCGGGTGGCGACGAGTTTGGCCCACCCGGTGCCGGTGATCCGGGTCAGCGCGGCACCGAGCAGCCCGTACGCCAGGTTGGAATAGTGGTAGGTCCGGTGCGCGGCGAAGGCGATCTTGCCGGGGTGCAGGGTGGCGAGTAGACCGGCGATGTCGGTGCCGGTGGTCCGTTCCCACCAGCCGTCGGTGTCCGGCTCACGCTGCAGGCCGGCGGCGTGGCCGAGCAGCTGACGCAGGGTGATCCGGTCGAACGGGACGTCGGGCAGGTGCCGGCGTAGCGGATCGTCGAGGTCGAGTCGACCGGCGTCGCGCAGTTGCAGCACGAGCGTGGCGGTGAGCGTCTTGGTGATGGAGCCGATCCGGTACTGCAGGTCCGGGTGCGGTGCCGGGTGTGCGCCGGCGCTGGCGACGTGGAGAAGTCGGCCGCCCCGGACGATGCCGACGGTGATGGAGGGTGCCCGTCCCCGGGACTGGGCTTCGGCGACGGCGGCGTCGATCCGCACGGTGCTGCCGGGTGGAAGCGTGCTGCCGGGCGCCGGCGCGGTACTGCCGGGCGGATGGGGAACGGACACAGCCGGAACACTCCTTTACGTGATGATGCGAAGCCGGTAAGTGTCATCCTGGGTGGTCGGCCGGAAAAATGCCTGATATGCCAGGCCTGTGGTCGCCGCTCGTGCGTGGGCATGTCACGATCGGTATGTGGAACCCGTCCTGTGGATCGTATTGGGCGTCGTACTGGCGATCGCGGAACTGTTCACCGCGACGCTGTTCCTCATCATGTTCGCCGCTGGGGCGTTCGCGGCGGCGATCGCCGCCGCGTTCGGTGCGCCGGTCGCGGTGCAGGCGCTGGTCTTCGCTGCCGTCTCGGCGTTGTCGGTGCTCGCCGTCCGGCCGGTCATTCAGCGGCACCGTGGATTCGCCCGCGACGACGGCGACGAGCCGTTCGGGGTGGAGGCGATCGAGGGCGCCTCGGCGCTCGTGCTGGAGCAGGTGGATGCTGACGGCGGCCGGGTGAAGATCGACGGAGAGTCATGGAGCGCCCGGGCGTACGACAGTACCCAGGTGCTGGCTCCCGGCGAGCGGGTACGGGTCATCGAGGTCAAGGGAGTGACCGCCATGGTGTGGCGCGATGAGTTCACCGGCGGTGGAATGCCCTGAATCGCCAGGAACGATGAAAAGGTGAGTAAACAATGGATGTAGCGATCGCGGTGCTGGTCGGGGCGATAGCCCTGATCACAGTGATCACCCTGATGCGGGCGGTGCGTATTGTCCCGCAGCAGCGGATGGACGTGGTGGAGCGGCTCGGCCGGTACCAACGCACCTTGACGCCCGGCCTGAACCTGCTCGTCCCGTTCGTCGACACGGTGCGCGCCAAGGTGGACATGCGCGAGCAGGTGGTCAGCTTCCCGCCCCAGCCGGTGATCACCTCCGACAACCTGGTCGTCTCCATCGACACCGTCCTCTACTTCAAGGTCGTCGAACCCCGTGCGGCCACCTACGAGATCGCCAACTTTCTGCAGGCGATCGAACAGCTCACCGTCACCACCCTGCGCAACGTCATCGGCTCGCTCGACCTGGAGAGCGCGCTGACCAGCCGCGAGGAGATCAACCGGCACCTGTCCGGCGTACTGGACGAGACCACCGGCCGGTGGGGCATCAAGGTGACCCGGGTGGAGATCAAGGCGATCGAGCCGCCGCCGAGCATCCGCGACTCGATGGAGAAGCAGATGCGGGCCGAGCGGGACCGCCGGGCCGCCATCCTCACCGCCGAGGGGCACAAACAGTCCCAGATCCTCAGCGCCGAGGGCGAGAAGCAGGCGGCGGTGCTGCGCGCCGACGGCGACCGGCAGGCCCGAATTTTGCAGGCCGAGGGCCAGGCCAAGGCGATCCGTACCGTGTTCGACGCGATCCACCAGGCCAACCCGAGCCAGAAGGTGCTCGCCTACCAGTACCTGCAGGCCCTGCCGCAGATCGCCAACGGCCAGGCCAACAAGATGTGGATCGTGCCGGCCGAGCTGACCAAGGCACTCGAAGGCCTCGGCGGCGCACTCGGCGGGCTCGGTCAGATGGTCGGCGACGCGCCGTCCCCGCAGCTCGACTCCGGTGCCGTGGAGCGGGAAGCGGCCGAGGCCGCACAGGCGGCGGCGGCCGAGGCGCAACGGGTCAACGACGAGGTGCGGGCCGCCGAGCAGGTGGTCAAAGGCGGCACCGCCCGGCCCGCCGGGCTGCCCGCCCCCGAGCCGGTGCCGGCGGCCGACCTGCTCAACGAAATCAACGCCAAGCAGCACCAGCCCGAGGCCGAACGCGGCTGAGGGGCGAAATACGAGGAATCCCCACGTGCCGGCCTCGCCGCCTGTCACGATCAACCGGTCGGTGACGACCAGTCACGACTCCATCGGTCAGTGACGACCAGTCACCGGTTCCACCGGTCAATGACGAACAGGTGCGGGGCTCGGGCGAGCCCGCACCGCGCGGGAGGACGACACCATGACGCGCGCCGTCAGGAACACCCGGCCCCGTACCACCGGCTCCACCGCCGGCCGGTCCGCTCCGATGCGGGTGGTCTCCCGCAGCGACGCCGGCATCGCCGTGGTGGCGGCCGCCGCGCCGGAGCAGACACCGGCCGGACCGGCGACCAACGCCGCCTGGGCCTGGACGGTACGTCGGTTCAGCCGGGCCGCCATTTGGGCACTGCCGCTGTACGCGGTCGCCTTCGCGGTGAGCAGCCTCAGTGGACTACGTGGCGGCAACCCGGCGCCCGACCTGATCGACGGGCGGCCGGCGTACCTGATCGCCTGGGTGATCGCCAGCTGGCTCGGCCTGGTCGCACTGGTGGCGATCGCCGGAATCCACGCCGCCGCCCGCAGCCGGGGCGCCGCCGTCGCGGCGCTGCTCGTCGGGTTGGCCGGTGCCGCGTTGATGGTGCCGTTCGCCGGGCTGCCCGACGGCACCGTCGTCTACGGCACCTCGGCCCGCTCGCTGGCACTGGTCGGTGCCGCGCTCTACAGCCTCAGCTGGTTCCTGGCCGGCGCTGCCGTGCTGCGGTCGGAGCTGTTCAACCGGCTGGACGGGTGGCTGCTGATCGCCGCGTCCCCGCTGCTCGGCTTCGTCGGGCTGCTCTCCGGGCCACTGCAGACCGTCGGTGCGGTGTTCGCGTTGACCGCCGGGATCGGCCTGGCCTGGTCCGCCGGGCGGATGGTGCCCAACGTGTACGCGGCCCCGGCCGTGGCCGTGTCGGGTTCCTGAGCGGAGGGCGTCACAGCTGGTCGTCGCGGCACAGCTCCCAGAACGCCACCGCCGCCGCCGTCGCCACGTTGAGTGAATCCACCCCCCGGCGCATCGGGATCGCCACCCGGACGTCCGCGACCTGCATCGCCGCCGAACTCAGCCCGGGTCCTTCGGCACCGAGCAGCAGCGCCGGGCGGGCCCGGCGGTCCGCGTCCAGCCGTTGGATCGGGATCGCGTCCGGTGCCGGCGTCATCGCGAGCAGGTGGAACCCGGCGGTACGGATGGTCGCCAGCGCCGCCGGCCAGGCGACCGCCCGGGCGTACGGCACCGCGAAGACCTCGCCCATGCTGACCCGGACCGCGCGTCGGTACAGCGGATCCGCGCAGGTGGGGGAAAGGACCACCGCGTCCATGCCGAGCGCGGCCGCGCTACGGAACAGCGCCCCGAGGTTGGTGTGCGTGTTGACCCCTTCGCAGACGACCAGCCGGCGGGCCCGGCCGACCAACTCCGCCAGGCTGGGCAGCGCTCGCCGGTGGAACGAGGCGAGCACGCCCCGGTGCACGTGGAAGCCGGTGATCGACTCCAGCACCGCCGGGGTCGCTGCGTAGACCGGCGCGTCCGGCGGCAGGTCGGTGAGCTGGTCGACCCGCTTGGCGTCGATCAGCACCGACCGCAGCCGGTACCCGGCCCGCAGGGCGCGCGAGATGACCAGCTCCCCTTCGGCGATGAACAGCCCGTTCGGCGGCTCCCACCGGGTCCGTAGCTCGACGTCGGTCAGCGCCCGATAGTCCGCGATCCGCTCGTCGTCCGGGTTGATGATCTCCGCTACTGGCACACCGGAGATTGTGCCTGCCCGGCACAGGTAGCGTCTGGCAGGTGTTCCCAACCGTCCATGAGGTGCTGGCGCTCGCCCCGGTACGCCACGGCGGACCCCGGGTGGTGGCCGCCGAGGAGAACCTGGACCGGCCGGTGCGCTGGGTGCACGTCACCGAGGTACCGGACATCGCCAGCCTGCTGCGCGGTGGTGAGCTGGTGCTCACCACCGGGATCGGGTTGCCCGCCGACGACGCGGGGCTGCGGGCGTTCATCGCCGACCTGACCGAGGTCGGCGTCGCCGGTCTGGTGGTCGAGCTGGGCCGCCGCTACCACGGCGGGGTACCCCGGGTGATGGTGGCGGCGGCGCGGCGGCACGGGCTGCCGCTGGTTGAGTTGCGCCGGGCGACGCCGTTCGTGCTGATCACCGAGGCGGTGCACGCGTTGATCGTCGACGCCCAGTTGGCCGAGTTGCGGGCCACCGAGGAGATCCACCAGCGGTTCACCGAGCTGTCCGTGGAAGGCGCGGAGGCGTCCGAGGTGGTCCGGCAGGCCGCCGATCTGGCCGGTGTCCCGGTGGTGCTGGAGAACCTGTCCCGTCGGGTGCTGGCGTACGACAGCGCGGGGGAGAGCGCCCGCCTGCTGCTCGACGGCTGGGAGCAGCATTCGCGACGGATCCAGCCGGCCGGGCGGACGGCGTACCACGCCGACACGGGCTGGCTGGTGACCATGGTCGGCGCGCGTGGCCAGGACTGGGGGCGGCTGCTGCTGCGCTGCCCGCCCGACGGGCTGACCGCCACCGGTGAGCCGCCGACGCGGTTGTCGATCCTGCTGGAACGGGCCGCGTCGACGCTGGCGCTCGGCCGGCTGATCCGCCGCGACGCCGACGGGCTGGAGCGCCAGATCCACCGGACGTTGCTGACCGCGTTGCTGGACGGCTCACAGCCGGTCGACGAGGTCGCGATGCGGTCCCGGGCGCTCGGGGTCGGGCTGGACCGGCGGCACCTGGTCGGAATGGTGGTGCGGCTGCGCGCCGAGGACGACGCCGAGGTGATCCAGACCCGGCTACGGGATCTCGCCGAGGCAGTCGGGCTGGCGCTGCGGGAGGCGAGACTGGCCGGGTTGACCAGTGCGTTGGACGATCAGTCTGTCGGTGTGCTGCTGGCGGTCCGCGACGCCGCGGCGTCGGATCCGGCGTTAGCTGGCTTTCTGGCGGCGTTGCACCGGGTACGCCGCTCCGAGCCGCTGCCGGTGGTGGTCGCCGCCGGCAGCGGGGTGGACAGCATCCGGGAAGCCCGCCGGTCGCTGATCGAGGCCCGCCAGGTGGCCGAGGCGGGGCGGCGGGACCGGCGTGCCGACCAGGTGCTGCGGCTGCCGGACGTCGGCCTCGCGGGGCTGCTGCACCTGTTGCGGGAGGAGCCACGGCTGCAGGTGTTCGTGGAGCGGGAGTTGGGTGCGTTGCTGGCGTACGAGGCGGGGCATCCGCGTGAGCAGATGCTGGCGACGCTGCGTGCGTACCTCGATCATGGCCGCAACAAGTCGGCGGCGGCCGGGGCGGTCCACCTGTCGCGGCCGGCCTTCTACGAGCGGTTGACCAGGTTGGGTCGGATCCTCGACGTCGATCTGGATTCGGTGCAGAGCTGCCTGTCGCTGCATGTCGCGTTGCTGGCGTTGGACGCGGTCCGGGCCCGGCCGCCCGAGCGGCGCCAGGTCTGACGCCCCGCGCCACCGGGTCGAAGGTCCCGTGGGATGGGGGCATCAGACCGGTCGACAGATACCCCCTCGGGGTATGCCGTGGGGGCGGTAGCCGGTCACAGGACCGCGAGGAGGAGATCGTGATCCGGCTCGCCCGGATCGGCTTCGACAACGCGGCGGCTACCTGCGCGAACCCGAGCAGGCGTTCCTGCAGATGATCGACCGGCTGACCCCGGCCAGCCGGGTGACCGTCGCGCGGCTCGTCGCCGCCCTCGACAGTGAGCGCCCACCGGTGGTGCTCGACGTGCGCAACGCTGGCGAGCGCGACGCCGGCGCGATCGACGGAGCACTGCACATCCCGCTCGCCGAGCTGCCCCGGCGGATCGCCGAGGTGCCGACCGACCGGCCGGTCGTCGTGCACTGCGCCGGTGGCTACCGGTCGTCGGTGGCCGCCAGCCTGCTGCGCGTCGACGGTCACCCCGACGGGTCCGACCTGCTCGGCGGCTACCAGGCCTGGCGCGCCGCCCACCTGCCGACCGCCGTCGGCTGAGCTTGACGAATCTCCCACAATGGAAGGATCCCGATGACCATGAGCACTGACACCCGCGTACCGAGGCCGATCTGGATGCCCGACTGGCCGACGACTCGGTGAAGCTGACCGACTGGTATCTGGCCATCCGGCCGGATCGCCGCTGACCGCATCCGGCTCCTCGGCCGGCACCTGGTGGCGGCAACCGTCGCCACCAGGTCGGCCGAGGCAGCGGTCAGGCCAGGGAGAGGAAGAGTTTCTCCATCTGCTCCAGGTTGGCCTTGCGGTCGCCGGTCGGCGCGTCGGGGTCCATGCACTGTTCGAGCCCGCTGGCGATGACCTTGAAACCGGCCCGGTCCAGTGCCCGGGAGACCGCCGCGAGCTGGGTGACCACCTCGGCGCAGTCCCGGCCGGATTCCAACATGGCGATCACGCCCCGGATCTGCCCCTCGGCCCGGCGCAACCGCTTGATCACATCCGCCGTGGTCTGCTCCTCGACCTGCATGATCGGCTCCTCCCACTCAGGTGTGAAGAATACACCCGGGGGTATGGGTTGCTGATGCGTGTCCAGCCGGACATACTGGGGATCAGATACCCCCAGGGGTATCCATGAGAGGGAGGAGTACCCGTGGAACTCGTCTCGTTCCGTACCCCCGGCCTGGGAGACCAGTCCTACCTGCTGACCCACCAGGGCAAGGCGATTCTGGTCGACCCGCAACGCGACATCGACCGGTTCCTCGACGCCGCCGCCGAACGCGACGTCGACGTCCGGTTCGTCCTGGAAACCCACCTGCACAACGACTACGTCTCCGGCGCCGTACAGGTCGCCCGGCGTACCGGAGCCGAGCTGGTCCTGCCCGCCGCCGCCGCACCGACCTACCAGCACACCGCCGCCTTCCACCTCGAAGACATCAAGGCCGACAACCTCACCCTGCGCCCCATCCACACCCCCGGGCACACCCCCGAACACACCAGCTACCTGGTGCTGATCGACGGGGAACCGGTCGCCGTCTTCTCCGGCGGCAGCCTGCTGGTCGCCTCGGCCGGCCGGCCCGACCTGCTCGGCCCCGACCGCGCCCGCACCCTGGCCCGACTCCAGTACGGATCACTGCACCGGCTCGCCGGGCTGCCCCGGGCGGTGGCGCTCTACCCGACCCACGGCGAAGGCTCGTTCTGCACCACCACCGGCGCCGGCCGCTACGACTCCACCATCGGCGACGAGATCGACGACAACCCGCTGCTCGGCATCGCCGATCAGGAGGACTTCGCCGACCGGCTACTCGCCGAGCCGATGCCCATCCCGGCCTTCTACCAGTACATGGGGCCGGCCAACATCCACGGCGGGGAGCCGATGCCGACCGTCGACGTACCCGACGTCACCGCAGCCGACCTGCCGACCGACGACGCCACCCAACTGATCGACATCCGGCCCCGGCAGGCTCAGGCCGCCGGCCTGCTCCCCGGCTCGGTCGGCATCGAACTCACCGACGACTTCGGCAGCTGGGCCGGCTGGCTGCTGCCGTACGGGGCACCGATCGTGCTGGTCGCCGACGCAGACACCGACGTCACCGAGGCCGTCGTGCAACTGGCCCGGATCAACATCGACGCCGTCCGCGCGGTTTACCGCCCAGCTCCGGCCGACCCGCTCGGCCCCGGCTACGAACTCCTCGACCGGGAAGCCTTCCAGCAGCGGTTGACGCGACCCGACGCGCAACTGCTCGACGTACGGATGCCGAACGAACGGGCCAAGGCCGCCTGGCCGGGAGCCGTCGGACGGTTCCTCGCCGACCTGGTCACCGACGGCATCCCCGCCGAACTCGACCCGCAGCGGCCGGTCCTGGTCGCCTGCGGCAGCGGCCGGCGGGCCGCCATCGCCGCCAGCCTGCTGGTACGCGCCGGCTACCGGGTCGCCGTGCTCAACGGTGCCGGCGTCGCCGACCTGGTCACCGGCTGACCGCCGACCCGGTCACCGCCGACCCGGCCAGCGCCACCTGACACCACCGTCTTCAGGAGATCCAACCATGTCCTTCACCACCAACCCGAGCATCGACGTCCCCGCCGCTCGGGCACTGCTCGCCGCCAACCCCGACACCCTGGTCGTCGACGTACGCACCCCGGCGGAGTTCGAAACCGCGCACATCGACGGGGCGATCAACCTGCCGCTCGACCAGGTCGACGCCCACCTCAACCGGATCGTCACCGACGCCGGCGGGCGGATTCTGCTGATCTGCCAGTCCGACAACCGGGCCAACCAGGCCTGCGGAAAACTCGCCACCGCCGGACTCGACACCGCGACCGTGCTGACCGGCGGCATGAACGCCTGGATCTCGGCCGGCGGCCCGGTCGACCGGGGCCGGCAGCGGTGGAGCCTGGAACGCCAGGTGCGACTCGTCGCCGGTGCCATCGTGCTGGTGTCGGTGCTGGCCAGCATCTGGTACCCGCCGGCGCGCTACGTCGCCGGTGCCATCGGCGCCGGGCTGACCTTCGCCGCGCTGAGCAACACCTGTGCCATGGGCATGCTGCTGGCCCGCCTGCCGCACAACCGGGGTGCCGGCTGCGACGTCGACGCGTCGCTGACCCGGCTCAGCCGGGCCGGCGCAGCGAAATGACCGCCGCCGGGTACCCGCGCCAGGAGCGTACCGGCCCGGCGCGGGCCCTGCCGATCCTCGGCTGGCGGCGCGGTTACGACCGGCACGTGCTGCGCCACGACCTCGTCGCCGGGCTGACCGTCGCCGTCATGCTGGTGCCGCAGAGCATGGCGTACGCCGCCCTCGCCGGCATGCCACCGGTCACCGGCCTGTACGCCGCCGTCGTCCCGGTCCTGGTCTACGCCCTGCTCGGCACCTCCGGCGCGCTCGCCGTCGGCCCGGTCGCCATCACCGCGCTGATGACCAGCACCGCCCTCGTCCCGCTCGCCGCCGGCGACCCCGGCCGGTACGCCGCCCTCGCCGGCCTGCTCGCGCTGCTGGTCGGCGCCATCCAGATGCTGATGGGGGTGCTGCGCCTCGGCGCGCTGGTCAACTTCATGTCGCACTCGGTGCTGTCCGGTTTCACCTCGGCGGCGGCCATCGTCATCGCCGCCAGCCAGCTCAAGGACCTGCTCGGGCTGCGCGCCGACCGGGCCGAGAACCTGCCCGGCATCGTCGGCAGCCTCTGGCAGGCCGCCCCGACGGTGCACCCGCTGACCGTCGCGGTCGGCGCGGCCAGCATCGCCGGCCTGCTGCTGCTCCGCCGCTACCTGCCGAAACTGCCCGGCGCGCTGCTCGTCGTCGCCGCGGTGACCATCGCCAGCGCGGCCCTGGCCTTCGGCGCCCGCGGTGTGCCGATCCTCGCCGAGGTGCCCAGCGGGCTACCAACCCCGGATCTGCCGTCGATCGCCCTGGCCGACCTGCGGGCGCTGCTGCCAGCGGCGGTCGCGATCGCCCTGGTCGCCTACATGGAAGGCATCGCGGTGGCGAAGTCGCTCGCCGCCCGCTCCCGCCAGCAGGTCGAACCGAACGCCGAACTCGTCGCCGTCGGCGCGGCCAACCTCGCCGCCGGGGCGTTCCACGCCTTCCCGGTCGCCGGCGGATTCTCCCGCAGCGCGGTCAACTTCTCCGCCGGCGCCCGGACCCCGGTCGCCTCCCTGGTCACCGCCGCCGTGGTGGCGGCCACCGCGTTGCTGCTCACCCCGGCCTTCCACCTCCTGCCCAAAGCCGTCCTGGCGGCGATCGTCGTCGTCGCCGTCCTCGGCCTGGTCGACTGGCGGGAAGCCCGGTCGGCCTGGCGGGTACGGCGTACCGACGGGCTGACCCTCGGGCTGACCTTCCTGGTCACCCTGGTCGCAGGGGTGGAGCCAGGGCTGGCCGTCGGCGTCGCGTTCAGCCTCGCCGTGTTCCTGCGCCGCTCGGCACGACCGCACACCGCCGAACTCGGCCGGGTGCCCGGCACCGCGACCTTCCGCAACCTCGCCCGCTACCAGGGCCTGGTCACCGACCCACGGGTCGCGGTGCTGCGCATCGACGGCCCGCTGTACTTCGCCAACGCCCAGTACCTGGCCGACCAGTTGCTGACGTTGACGCAGAGCCGCCCCGAGCTGCGGGCCGTGGTACTCGACGCCAGCGCGATCAGCGACGCCGACACTGACGGCGCGCACGCCCTGGCGCAGACCCGGCAGCGGCTCGCCGGCCGCGAGACAGCCCTGCATCTGGCGACGGTCCGGGGGCCGGTACGCGACCTGCTCACCCGGGCCGGGCTCTGGTCGGTGATGCGCGACGCCGGGCAACTGCACCCCGAGGTCGCCGACGCCGTCGACACGGTCACCGGATCGCCCGCCGTCGACACCGAGCGACCCAACCGCCTGCCGCAGGAGGTGTTCTGACCGTGCCGGACCGGTCCGCCACCGTGGTCACCCTGGTGCCGGCCGGGCACGCCGACTGCGCCGGCAACCCCGGTCAGCGCCCACTGGTCACCAGCAGGGCACGCTTCGCCAGCCGTAGTAGGAGGTCCGGGAACTCCATTGCTCGTCCAAGTACTGGCCGTCGCACGAACCGTAGAGCCACCTGCCGACAACGGTGGTGTGGCCCGCGTTCGTGAAGAACCGGACATCAATCAGCGAGCCGACCAGTGGGGCGGGGAGTTCGCCTACGCCGGACCGGTGAAGGCCAGGTCGGTGGACACCACCAACACCGTCGCGACGATGGCGTGTCGGATGAACTTGAGCATGTGTCAGGTCCCTCCTGGAAAGTGAATTGTCCTCTCTCTCCAGAGCGTAGGGCATCGGCCGACGAACGTCAGTCGCCCGCATGATGCGACAAAGCCCAACCGATGGTGGCCGGGACGTCGGATTCTCGGATCCGGGCCCGTCGGCCTGTCGCGTCAGCCCGGCCGGGAGCACGCTGGTATCGGTAGCCAGTTCATCACCGGATGATCGACGCTCGGATGTACGTTGCGACGGCCACGTCTGACGAGGAGTGATGAGATGGACAAGAAGGAGCGCAGGCCCCGCCGGGACAACCGGGGCGGTGGCGGCCACGGTGCCGCCGTGTACGGACTCGGCCTGATCGGCGCGCTGGTCTACTACATTCAGCAGGCGGACGGCTTCTGAGCGGTCGTGCTGGGCATCCTGCAGGCCCTGGTGTGGCCCGCGTTTTTCGTCTACCACGTGCTGGACTTCGTTTCCGCCTGACCACGCCTGTGTCTGACCACGTCTGGCACGGTCACCGGTAGCAGCAGGCCCTGCGGCGTCGACGCCACAGGGCCTGCTGCTGAAATCCCCTACCAGTTCCTCAGCGGTTCCTCAAATTTCCGCCAAGTCTCGGCGATTTTCGCCCATGGATGATGTGACCTGGTCCGCGGGGACAACGCTCCGGTGTGGAATGAGGTGGCCGCTGATGTCTACGAGTCGTGCTGTTCACCGTCGGCGTCGCTTAAGGACAGCGGGGACGTTCGCCTGGTGGCGGCGGTGGGCTGGTGGGGTCGCGGTGGTGGTCGCGGCGCTGGTGGGGTTGTCGTCGTCGGTGCCGCCGGGTGCGGTGCCGGCGGACGGTGAGTTCCCGGTGGGGTGGTTGTCGTCGTGGTTCACGGGCCGGTCGGGGTGGTTGCCGTGGGGCGGGCCGGCTGTGGAGCTGCCGGCGGCGCGGGTCGGTGACGGTGCCGGTTCGGGTGGGTATGTGGGGTCGGCGGCGACGCGGGCGTCGGGTGGGGCGGGTTCGGCGCAGCGGTTGGTGAACGGTCTGTCGGGGTATGCCGGGGAGCCGGTGGTGGGCGAGTCGGTGACGCCGGTGACGGTGGGCCGGTTCGATCCGGAGTCGAGTGTGCGGGACGCGGCGGCGTCGGGGCCGAATGCCGACGTGTACGCCAACGCGGATGGTTCGACGACGGCGGAGTTGAGCACCGGGCAGGTCAACTACGAGGCGGCGGATGGTTCGTGGCGGCCGGTGGATTCGACGTTGGTGCGTCGGGGCGGCCGGTGGGTGGTGAGGGAGAACTCGCTGGGGGTGTCGCTGGCCGGTACGTCTGCCGGTGGGGCGTTGGTGGAGTTGTCGCTGCCCGGTGATGGGTCAGTGGGCTGGGGTCTGGCTGGTGCGGCGGCGGTGGCTCCGGCGGTCGACGGCAAGACGGCCACGTACCCGGAGGTGGTCGCGGACACCGACCTGGAGGTGGTGGCGCGGCCGGACGGGGTGCAGCAGGGGCTGGTGCTGGCCTCGCCGCGGGCCGGGTCGGAGTGGGTGTTTCCGCTGATGCTGGACGGGGTGTCGGTCCGGTCCGGTGACGGCGGCTCGGTCGATGTGTTCGACGGCGCCGGGTCGGTGGTGGCGTCGATTCCGCCGACGGTCATGCAGGATTCGTCGGTCGATCCGCAGACGGGGCTGCCGGCGCGGTCGCCGGCGGTGGCGATGGAGCTGGTGGAGGTCGACGGTGGCCCGGCGCTGAAGCTGGTGGCTGACCGGGAGTGGTTGACGGATCCGGCGCGGGTGTTCCCGGTGCGGGCGGACGTGGGCGTGCTGATCTCGACGCGCGGGGACGTGTTCGTCGACACCGATCCGGATACCGGCCCGGCCGTACAGGACGGCGACCGTCTCGCAATCGGATTCCAGGATCAGGATGACGTCCTGTCCCGGACGTTTCTCAAGTTCACCATCCCATCGGAGCTTGCGAGGTCGGGCTGGTTCATCTCCTCGGCGAACCTGCGGCTGTACCTGAACTACCGGGCGAGGTGTGACGTCCAACGGATCAAGGTCGGGCTGGTCGAGGAGGAATGGAGCGTCGGAGATCTGCGCACCGCCGCCCACCCGGGGCCGAAGATCGACCTGGGGCCGGGTCACTACCGGTACTACACCGACAACGGGCGGGCATGTGAGAACCCGAACCCGAATCCGTCCGTCGGCCAGTGGGTCGAGATCGACGTCCGGGACCTGATTTCGGGCTGGGCGCTTGGTCAGCCCAATCTCGGTCTGGCGTTGTTGGACGAGGAACACTGGTCTGAGGCGGCAGCGGCGTTGTTCGCTTCGGCCAACTATGCCGGCGGTGACTACGCGCCGCGGTTGCAGCTGACCTTGTCGAACAACCTGCCGCCGCAGGTGGACCAGCGGGCACCGACCCACGGTGCGGTGGTGTCGACGTTGACGCCCCGGTTGTACGTGCGGGGCCGCGATTTCGACGAGTCCGGCACTGTGCGCTACAAGGTCTGGATCTACGACAGCACCGGGACCCTCATCCACGTCAACGAGGGCACCAAGTCGTACTACGACGTCCCGGTCGGGTTGTTGGAGACGAACAAGCAGTACTCGTGGGCGGTGCAGCCGTATGACGGGGCTGTCTACGGCGCCCGGTATCCGAAGTACGTGTTCTACACGCGGGTGCCGCAGCCGGCGTTGGGATCCCGGTTGGTGCAGAACCCGGGGGTGGGTTACCACCCGGAGATCGGCAACTACACGTCGGCGGTGACGGACGCGCAGGTGGCGGGGGTGGGGCCGGCGTTGGAGATCACCCGGTCGTACAACAGTCTGGACACCCGGCGGTCGGGGGCGTTCGGGCAGGGCTGGTCGAGTCTGTTGGACGCGCGGGTGACCGAGCGGACCAACTCGGCGGGTGCGGTGCTGGGTGTGGTGGTGCGGTATCCGGACGGGTCGGAGGCGGTGTTCGGGCCGACGTTGAACGGGTCGTTCGTGCCGCCGCCGGGTCGGTACGAGGTGTTGACCGCGGTGAAGTCCGGTCCGTCGGTAACCGGGTACCGGTTGACCGTCAAACACGGGACGACGTACGTGTTCTCCCGCGCGGCCGGGGGTGGCGCGTTCAAGGTCACGTCGGTGACGGACGCCAACGACCAGACCTTGACGTTGACGTACAACGGCAGTGGGCTGGTGTCGGAGTTGATTAGCGCGTCGGGGCGGTCGTTGACGTTGACCTGGGCGGGCACCACGAGCCCGTCGGTCGGGTCGCATGTGACGAAGGTGACGACGGACGCGCCGACCGCCGGTGGCAGTGGCTACGTGTGGACGTACACGTACGGCAACCATGACCGCCTGACGAAGGTGTGTCCGCCGACGGCGTCGTGCACCACGTACTCCTGGGGTAACAGCGCCAACCAGGGGGCGAACGCGGTGCTGAATCATGTGCCGTCGTCGTTCTGGCGGTTGAACGAACCTTCCGGGTCGACCCTGGCGGCCAGCAGCGTGCTGGACAACGGTGGCACCGACGTGGCGTTCTACGAGGGTACGTCGGCGGGTGGGGTGCCGGGGGTATGGCCGGGGTCGACGTCGACGTCGACGTCGTTCAACGGCACGTCGTCGCGGGTGCGGCTGCCCAGCGGGCTGGTCAACGACAGTGCGTACCAGTCGGTCAGTCTGTGGTTCCGGACGGGGACGGCGTCCCGGGCGGGGGTGTTGTTCTCGTACCAGCATGCTCCGATTTCGGACGGTACGACGTCGCGCAACTACACGCCGTCGATCTATGTCGGGTCGAGTGGGAAGTTGCACGCGAAGTTCTATGACGGCAACTCGACGACGATGCAGTCGCCCGGTCGGGTGGACGACGGGCAGTGGCATCACGTGGTGCTGGCCGGGGCCGGCACGAGCCAGTCGCTGTATGTGGACGGCATCCAGCAAGCGGTCCGTCGCGACGGCCTGATCGAGATGTTCGACGTGGGCGGGTCGGCGCATGTGTACGTGGGTGCGGGGTTCGTCGGCGGGAACTGGCCGGACCAGCCGCATCATGGTTCGCCGAACTACCACGGGCATGCGAACTTCTTCGACGGGCAGATCGCCGATGTGACGTTCTTCAACCGGACGTTGACCTCGGCCGAGGTCACTGAGATCAACGCGACGGCGCGGGGTCAGAGCCGGCAGTTGTCGAAGGTGACCAGCGCCGAGGAGCGGACGCTGACGTCGTTGTCGATGGACTCGGTGACCGGGAAGCTGGCGTCGGTGACCGACAGCAACGGTGGGACCTGGGCGTTGGGGACGCCGAGGGTGGCGGGAACGAGCGGGGTGTACGCGGCGGCGGTGCTGGGGTCGGCGCCGACGGACTACTGGCGGTTGCGGGATGCGGCCGGGGTTCAGGCGGTCAACGAGACCTGGCAGACGGCCGCGACGTTCAATTCGGTGACGTTGGGAGCGGCGGGTCCGTTCGCCGACGGCACGGCGGTGTCGTTCGACGGGTCAGCGTCGCTGGTGTCGGTGTCGGGGGAGCGATTGGCACCGGCCGGGACGCGGTCCCAGGAGCTCTGGTTCAGGACCACCGGTACCGGCGATGTGCTGGCGGGGGTGCAGGACGCGGCGGTGGACGGGACGCCGTCGGTGGGATCGCCGGTGTTGTGGATCGACTCCGATGGCCGGCTGCGGGGGCTGTCCGCGTCGGTGGATCCGACCGGGCCGTTGACGTCGGGGCTCGCCGGCAAGTGCGCCGAGTTGGCGGCCGACGGCACGAAGGTGCAACTGGCCACCTGCGACGGTGCGACGGCGCAGAGCTGGCGTTACGTCGGCAGCAGCCAGCAGTTGCGTCGGGGTGACAGGTGTCTGGGCCTGGCAGGTCAGGCGACCGGCAACGGCACCCTGGTCCAGGCGCAGACCTGTTCGAGCAGCGCGAACCAGAAGTGGGAAACGTCCGGGAACGGGTGGCGCAACTCGGGGGCGGGCCGGTGCCTGGAGGTGCCCGGCTCGTCGACCACGGACGGCACCCAGTTGGCGATCCGTAACTGCAACGACCAGGCCAATCAGTGGTGGGCGTTGGCGTTGGTCTCGGCGGCGCCGGTCAACGACGGCAAGTGGCACCACGCGGTGCTGACCAAGACCGCCGCCGGCAACGACACCGTCCAGGCGTTGTACCTCGACGGCGTACGGGTGCAGTCCAGCACCGGCTCCCTGGCTGGCGGGGTCGAAAGGCTCAGTCACGGATATCTGGGTGCGGGGTACACGGGGAACGGTTGGTTGGGGCTGCCCTCGGACTCGACGGCGTACTACGCGGGTGCGTTGGCGGAGGTCGCGCTCTACGACCGGGCGTTGAGCGCGGACGAGGTGGCGTTGCACTACCAGTCGGTGGGTCGGGCGGTGCCGTTGGTGGTGACGGCGGCGGGCGACGGGGCTGCCGCAGTCCGGTTGTCGGAGACGGCGGCGGGTGGGTTGCCGGACGAGGTGTTGCCGCCGGGTGCGGTGCATGTCGACGCGGCAGCGGAGCACGCGCAGACGACGACGGTGTCGAATCCGGTGAAGATTGTGTCGGTGACCGACCCGGGCGGTAACGAGGTGTCGTACTCGTACGACCTGGTGTCGGGGCGGAAGGTGTCGCAGACCGACGCGTTGGGTCAGACGACGTTGTACGGCTATGACACGGGTGGGTTCACGAGTCTGGTGTACGACCCGAACGGAAACGTGACCCGGTCGGTGCAGGACGAGCGGGGCAACACGGTCCAGGAGGTGACCTGCCAGGACCAGGCCGCCGACAAGTGCTCCAGCAGCTACTACACCTACACCTTCTACAGCAGCGACCCGACGCACCCGAGGAGCGACCGCCTGACCCACGTGCGGGGGCCGGGCTCGCAGAGTGCGCAGGACGACACCTACCTGACGACCTACGGCTACGACAACTCCGGCAACCTGCACACCGTGCGGGACCCGCTCGGCCGGAAGACGGAGATCGAATACACCGACGGTACGGAGGTGCCCGCGGTCGACGGTGGGTCCGCCCCGGCCGGTCTGCCGTGGCATGTGCTGGATCCGTCGAAGGGATGGCAGACGATCAGGTACACCTCGGCGGGTGACGTGGCGTGGGTGTCGGACGCGGCGACTGCGGAGACGACGTTCACGTACGACGGGTTGGGTCGGACGTTGACGGAGACGGTGGTGACGTCGTCGTATCCGCAGGGGCGGACGACGTCGTACACGTACGACTCGGTGGGTCGGGTGGTGACGCGGACGGGTCCGGCGGTGACGGACCGGGTGACCGGTGCGGTGCATCGGGCGGTGACGCGTTACTCGTACAGCGTGGACGGGTTCCTGGCGGAGGAGCGGGTCAGTGACGCGTCCGGTGGGGATGTGGCCCGGGTCAGTACCTGGTCGTACGACGAGGGTGGGCGTCGGTCGGCGTCGGTGGACGCCGAGGGGGCGGTGACCAGCTACGGCTATGACGTGTACGGGCACCTGGTGGAGCAGACCGATCCGGATGGGGTGGTGAACGCCTACGAGGTGGACGTCAACGGCAATCTGCTGTCGCGGACGGTGAAGGGATTCACCGGGGATCCGAATGATCCGACGGATCCGGTGGATCTGGTGGTGGAGTCGAATGTGTACGACCCGGCGGGTCGGTTGGCGTCGACCACGGACGCGATGGGCTATGTGACGCGGTACACGTATACCGATGACGGGCGGACCGCGACGGTGACCCGCTCAGACGGTGACAGCTCGTCGTTCCTGCTGGAGAGCAACGGCTACGACGAGGCGGGGAACCTGGTCGAGCAGGTCACTGACAACGGTGCGACGGTGACGGCGTACGCCTACGACGCGGCGGGCCGGCAGGTGCGCAGCGTGCTGGATCCGGGCGGCCTGGATCGGGTGACCGAGGTGACGCTGTCCCGGACCGACGAGGTGTTGTCGCGGGTGGATCGGGACGCTGCGGGGGAGGCGTTGTCGGTCGTCGACTACGCCTACGACGTGTTGGGCCGGCCGGTGTCGCAGACGGGCTACCTGTCGGCGGACCGGTCGGTGACGCCGGTGGCGCGGTGGCGGTTGGCCGAGACGGGTGGGACGACGGCGGTCGACTCGGCGGGGAACAGTCCGGGTACGGCCACGGACGTGGTCTGGGCGTCGGATCCCGAGCGGGGTCGGGTCGCGTCGTTCAATGGATCGTCGTCGCGGATCGTCACCGATGCGCCGGTGGTGGACACCACCCGGCCGTACACGGTCGCTGCCTGGGTGCGATTGGACGATCTGCGATACTCCGCCTCGGTACTGGCGATGCCGGGCCTCGCCCGGACGAACGTGGCCGAGCGGGGCGCACCCGCGTTCGCACTCAACTACGACCACACCGTCGACGCGTGGCGGGCGCTGGCGACCGAGCAACTCGTGTTCAAAGGCGGCGGCGTACTACACCGCCGTCGCACCTTCGGGCAGGGCTCGATGCAGGCGGGCGAGTGGCAGCACCTGGCGGTGGGCGTGGACCCGCAGGCTGGCCGGTGGATCGTGTTCCTCGACGGCGAGAAAGTCGACGACTTCACCGGCAGCAGCTTCCACAGCGTGGCGGCCGGCGGGGTGCGGATCGGCTCGGGCATCGAGGGGGCGATCTCTGATCTGCAGGTGTATCAGGGGGTGCCGGGCGACGATGACTGGGCCGCCGGGGTGATGGCGGGTGCGGTGCCTCCGGCGGACGCGGGGGTGTCGCGGACCAGTTACGTGGTCGACAACGCTGGTCTGGCGACGTCGGTGATTGATCCGTTGGGTCACGCCACGTTCGTGGAGTACGACGAGGCGGATCGTCCGGTGGTGACGACGGGTCCGGCGGTGCAGTCGGAAACCGGTGAGTTGGATGGTCCGGTGGTGACGGCCCGGCCGGTGAAGCGGGTTGGTTACAACACGTTCGGTGAGGTGGTTGCGGAGTCGGATCCGAACGGGGCGATGACGACGTACGGGGTGGACCGGGTGGGTCGGCCGGTGGAGGTCCGGTTGCCGGCGTACACGCCGCCGGGTGGGTCGTCGTCGGTGACGCCGGTGGCGTCGGCGGTGTACGACAGCCTCGGTCAGGTGGTGTCGCAGACCGATCCGTTGGGCCGGGTCACGGAGTTCGACTATGACCAGTTGGGTCGGTTGGTGACCCAGGTGGCGCCGGACGACGGCACGACGACGGCGCGCTACGACCTGGCGGGCAACGTGTTGGCGGTGACGGATCCGACGGGTGCGGTGGCCGGTAGTGGCTACGACTTCCTGGGTCGGGTCACGAGTGTGAGTGAGGCGGTGCGGCAGACCGGTCAGGTGCACACCACGACGGTGGGCTATGACGGGGCGGGTCGGTTGTCGTCGGTGCGGTCGCCGGCGGGGGTGACCACCGGGTACGGCTACAACGCGGCCGGTGAGCTGACAGTTGTGGTCGACGGCGCGGGGCAGACCCGCGGTGTCGTCCACGACGGCCTGGGTCGGCCGGTGAGGGAGATGAATCCGGACGGTACGTACACGACGACGGGTTATGACATGTTGTCGCGGCCGGTGTCGTCGGCGGCGTACCGGGCGGCCGGTGGGGCGGCGTTGGCGACGGCGGCCTGGTCGTATGACGCGGCGGGCAATGTGGTGTCGGCGACGGACGCACGCGGCACGGTGACGCGGTTCGGCTACGACGCGACGGGGTTGTTGCGGACGCAGTCCGAGCCGGTGGATGCGACGACGACGATCGAGTCGTCGTTCGGGTATGACCTGGCGGGGAATCCGACCCGGTTCACCGACGGGGAGGGGCGGGCGTTCCGGACCACGTACACCGTGTGGGGGTTGCCGCAGTCGCGGATCGAGCCGGCCACGGCGGCGTACCCGGACGCGGCGGACCGGACGTTCACCACGGTTTACGATGCGGCCGGGCAGCCGGTGTCGCAGCGGGTGCCCGGTGGGGTGGCGCGGACCCTGGTCTACGACGACGCCGGTCGGCTGGTGCGTCAGTCCGGCTCCGGTGCGGAGGCCGCGACGCAGGGCCGGACGTACGGCTACGACGCGGCGGGTCGGCTCGTGGAGTTCTCCGCGCCGGGTGGCAGCAATCAGGTCGTGTACGACGACCGCGGCCTGCCGTTGTCGGTGACCGGCCCGTCGGGGAACGCGTCGTTCAGGTACACGGCGGACGGGTTGATGGCCTGGCGGGACGACGCGGCCGGGTTGACCCAGTACGAGTATGACGGTGCGGGCCGGTTGGCGTCGGTGGACAACGCCGACATGGGCACGGCGATCGGCTACACGTATGACGTGATGTCGGCGGTGTCGTCGATGACGTTCGGCACGTCGGGGAACCGGCGGGTGTTCGCCTACGACGATCTGCATCGGTTGACCAGCGACCGGCTGGTGTCGTCGGATGGGTCGAAGATCGCGTCGATCAGCTACGGCTGGGACGTCAACGGTAACGAGACCAGTAAGACAGTGACCCGTGGCTCGTCCACGACGGTCAACACGTACACCTACGATCTGGCTGACCGGTTGACGTCGTGGGACGACGGGAACACGACGGTCGGCTACCGCTACGACAAGGCGGGGAACCGGACCGGGGTCGGCGACGTCGACTACGTCTACGACGCCCGTAACCGCCTCGTGTCGGACAGCACCGGTGTCGGCTACCAGTACACGGCGCGGGGCACCCGCAGCGCGGCCGGTGCGGCGAGGACGGTGTCGGACGCGTTCGACCAGGTGGTGGAGCACACCCCGGCCGGTGGCAACGCCCGGGTGTTCGACTACGACGGCTTGGGTCGGGCGTTCCGGGACGGTTGGGAGTACACCGGTCTCGGTAACCACCTCGCCCGGGACAGTTCCAACGCGTTCTTCACCCGGGATCCGGGCGGTGGGGTGGTCGGGGCGCGGCACAACAACACGCGCCGGTTGGTGTGGACGGATCTGCACGGTGACGTGGTCGCCCAGTTGAACCCGGCCGGGGCGACGGTGACCGGCAGCCGCACCTATTCGCCGTTGGGCGAGGTGACCGCGGACAGCGGCATGCTCGGTGACCTCGGTTACCAGTCGGAGTGGACCGACGTGCGTAGTGGGCAGGTCAACATGCATGCCCGCTGGTACGACCCGGCGACCGCACAGTTCGGTGCCCGCGACAGCCTGACTGTCAGTGCGGTACCGGACCCGATCCGGGCGAACCGGTACCAGTACGGCGACGGCAACCCGTTGACCGTGGTCGACCCCACCGGCCACTTCGGAGAACGGTTTGCGAGGTCGTGGGACGACTTCACCGACTGGGCCGGCGACAGGTGGGACGACGCCGTCGACTGGGCCGGCGACGCGTGGGACGACTTTACCGACTTTCTCGACTGGGTCGGCGACGGCCTGGAGGCGGCCACCACGTGGACGCAGGAAGAGCTCGTCGAGGCGGCCAACGCCATCAGGCAGACGGTGGAGCAGAGCTATCAGGATCTGATCAAGGCCGGTGAGGCGCTGAAAGTAGCCGCCGAACAGGTGGGCCAGTGGGCCCGTACAGCCCGGGACTGGATCGTCGAACACAAGGCCGAGATCGTCGGCGCGATCGTCGGCATGGTCGTCGAGGCCAGCTGCCTGGTCGCGATCGGCTGGACCGGGGTCGGCATGGTCGCCTGCGGCATGGTCGGTGGCATCACCGGTGCCCTGGTCACCGGTGGGATGCAGGGCAAGACCGGCATGGATCTGCTGCAGGACGCGGTGATCGGCGGCCTGGCCGGTGGTCTCGGTGCCGCCCTGCCGATGATGGGCCCGGTCGCCGGCAAGGCGTTGAGCAAGGCCGCCTCCACCGGCGTGAAGAAGGTCGCCGGCACGAGCGTCGGCAAGGCCGGCGCCCGTGTCGGTGCGAAGGCCGCCGCCGGGGCCCGGTCGTTCAGCCGGGCGGTCAGCAGCAAGGCCGACGACGCGTCCCGGGCGGTGTCGCGCGGCTCCAGCCGGTCCACCCGGGAAGCCGCCGAACGCGCCGACGACGCCGTCCGCGCCGGCGGGAGCCGGGCCGACGGGGCTGCCAGCTGCGTGCGGCACAGTTTCGCCCCCGACACCCGGATACGGATGGCCGACGGCACCACCAAGCCGATCGGCGAGGTCGAACTCGGCGACGAGGTGCTGGCCACCGACCCGCAGACGGGGCAAAGCTCCGCTCGGCCGGTGCGGCTGCTGCACCACCACGCCGACCGGGAGTTGACCGACGTCACGGTCACCGACACCGTCACCGGTGAGAGCACGGTCGTCGAGACGACCGCGCACCACCCGTTCTGGAACGCCACCATCGGGCGGTGGACCGACGCCGAAGACCTGCGATCCGGTGATCGGCTGCGCAGCCCGGACGGCGAAACCACCCAGCAGGTCGCGGCGGTCCGGGTCTGGACCGGCCTGAAATGGATGAACGACCTCACCGTCGACGGCGACCACACCTACTATGTGGTGGCAGCCGACCGGCCGGTGCTGGTGCACAACTGCGACGGCTACACGGACCTGTACCACGGGACGAGCCGGCAGGCGGCGGACAACATCCGGAACAACGGCGTGGACCCGAGCTTCTCCAACCGGTCGAGAATGGACTTCGGCAAGGGTTTCTACACCACCCGTTCGCAGCAGCAGGCACAGAAATGGGCCAGCAAGCGATTCGGCGGGGACGGGGTGGTTCTGCACTTCAGGGTGCCGACCGCGAAACTCAACGCCATGTTCACAAAGACGTTCAACCGGCGCGGCGGCTGGGACCTGACCAACACCGTGCGCCGCTACCGCACCGGTGCCGGCGGAAACTTGTCGAACAACTACGATGTGGTCGAGGGTCCGATGCTCATAAATGTCGAAGGCTTCCTGAGGTTGGGGGCTCCGCCCCGCTGGTCCGGCAACCAGGTCGTGTTCTACGGCAGGGACGCCGGCCAGGTGCTCACCGACGCCCTGCAGCCCTAGGAGAATGACCATGGACGTCTATCAGATGGGCCTGTCGGTCGAGGTCCGGGAGTTGCTGGACGCGACGGCGGCCGAGATGGTCGAGTTGTTCGGCATCTCGCGTGCCGAAGCCGTCGCCCGGATCAACGAGCAGTGGCACGGGCAGGACTTCTCCGGTGACGACGAAATCGTCCTGCACGAGGACCGGCACTACTGGGCGATGATCATCTACTTCGGCGAGGTGCCGGACTGGAGCGACGACGCCGACCGGTCAGACTGGGTTGCCCGGCCGGCGCCCTCCCGGCAGTCCGGCCACTGGACGACCGAAACCTGAACCCGGGGTGTGGTGTGCCGGCGGTGGCGGGTCTCAGCCCAACGCGGTGAGGACCTTCGCGTACGCCGCCGGCACGTGGTGCGGACCGCCGGGCAGCAGTACGTCGGAGGAGTCGATCGCCGGCCAGGCCTGCTCCGGCACCGCCGCCATCAGCTCGGCCACCAGCGGCGCGTCGCGCCACTGCGGCGACTCGGCGAGCATCCGCAACGCCACCAGTGACTCCTCGACCTCACCGACACACTCGAACGGCTTGTGCCCGTCGACGCCGATCAACTCCCGGAAACCGGCCAGCTGGGCCGGGTCGGCCAGCAGATCCACCCCGAAGATGCCGACCAGCCGGTCCCGCTGCATGAACGGCGCGAACGCCAGGAACACGAACCGGCACTTCGGGCAGGCCCCGCACCAGCGTTCGCTGCGGTCACGCAACTTGAACGCCGCGTTGCAGCTGGTCACCACCGGGTCGTAGCCGGTCGACGCCGCGTACAGCTTGGCGATGTGCAGCTCGGACAGGGTCCGCAGCAGCGAAAAGTACGGCTCGGTCAGCCCGGCATGGCCGCGTAGCGCGTCGCGCAGCAGCCCTTCGGCCTCGACACCCTTGGACCACTGATGGTTGATCTCGTGTCCGTTCCAGATCAGGTTCGGATCGGAGGCGGACCGTTCGTTGGACATCACCACCGGGCCGAGGCCGTGCAGCACCGCCGTACCGACCGCGATCAGCGAGTTGATCGCGGTCACCGGGATGTGCCCGTTGTACGCCCCGGACGCGTTGAGGTTGAACAACCGTGGGTCCAACGCCCGGCGCGCGGCCAGCGCGGTCAGCCCGGACGCCGCGTTGACCGCCACGATCACCGGATTCGGATTGACCGAGAACGGCACCGGGTCGAACCCGGCCCGACGCAGCGCCTCCAACGACACGATCGAGTCCTTGCCGCCGCCGACCGCCGACAACGGCCGCCGGTCACCGGTGTCCACCGGCTCCGGCGGTGCCGGCGATCCGTCCGGCAGCACCGGGGTGAGGTCGAGCACGTGCGGCAGCTCGTTGCGGTACGCGTACTCGGCCAGGCCCTTGGTGTAGGCGGCGGTGACCAGCGCGACCGCCTCGGGCCCCAGCGGTGCCGGCGCCACCAGCGCAGGCGGGGCCGCCGCCTTGTAGTAGCTGACCCCGGCGACCAGGTGCAGCAGCTCCAGCACCCGACGGAACGTCGACCCGGGCCCGGTCGGCGGCGGGGTGGCATCCTGCGGCATCGGGAAGGTGATCCGCTCGACGAAGGTCAGCTCACCGCCGTCACCGCCGGTGAGCGCATAGCCCAGCTCGGCCACCCCGGTCACCGGATCGAACTCCAGCGTTGGAAAGGTGAACGCGGTGCAGCGTCGCAATTCGTCGCGGGTCACCCATGCCTCCTCCACTGATCACCGACCAGACATACTAGTCCCGGTTTGCGCCCATGATCCGGCGCCCGATGACATGCTGGCCGTTGGAGGAGATGACCGGTGCGCCTGGCTGACCTGCGTGGCCGATCCGTCGCGGTGTGGGGCACCGGCCGCGAGGGACGGGCCGCGGTGACCGCGATCGCCGGCCAGGCCCCGGCCGCCCTGGTCGCCGTCGACGACAGCGCGACCGCCGCCCCGCCGGACTGGGATTCCGACCTCGCGCCGCTGCACACCGGCGAGGACGGCTTCGCCCGGCTGGCCGCCGCCGACGTGGTGGTCCGTTCGCCCGGCGTGCCGCAGACCCACCCGTGGGTGGTCGAGTTGCGTGAGCGCGGCGTGCCGATCACCGGCGGCACCGCGCTGTGGATGGCCGACCACGCCGCCCGCACCGTCGGCGTCACCGGCAGCAAGGGCAAGTCCACCACGTCCAGCCTGATCAGCCACCTGCTGACCGCACTCGGCCGGCCGAACGCCTTCGGCGGCAACATCGGCGTACCGCTGCTGGCCATGCCCGAAGCCGACCTGTACGTGCTGGAACTCTCCTCATACCAGTGCAGCGACCTGACCGACTCGCCCCGGATCGCCGTGCTGACCTCGCTGTTCCCGGAACACCTGGACTCGCACGGCAGCGAGGAACGCTACTACGCCGACAAGCTCAACCTGATCGCGCACGGACCGGAAAAAATCATCTTCAACGGTACGGATCTGAGGCTGGCCGCCCGTCTCGGTGACTCCGCCCGGTTTGGTGACTCCGCTGCCGTCGGCGTCGGTCGGCCGGATTCCTACCACCTGGCACCCGGGCCGGACGGTCGGCCGTACCTGCACCGGGTCGGCGAGCCGCTGTTCGCCCGGGCGGTGCTGCCGCTGGCCGGCCGGCACAACGAAGGCAACCTCTGCGTCGCGCTCGCCGTACTCGAATCCCTCGGCGTCGACTGCGTCGCGCACCGTGACACCATCGCCGACGCGGTCGCCGGCTTCGCCGGCCTGCCGCACCGGCTGGCCGAGATCGTCGACCCGTCCGGGTTGACCTTCGTCGACGACAGCATCTCCACCAGCCCGTACTCGGCGATGCACGCGATCGACGCGTACGTCGGCCGTCCGCTGACCGTCATCGTCGGCGGCACCGACCGGGGGCTCGACTACACCCCGCTGCGCGACCACGTCGCCGACCTTGAGCTGACCGTGATCGGCGTGCCGGACAGCGGGCCCCGGATCCTCGACACCCTGGCCGGGCTGCCCGGCGTACACACCGCCCTCGCCGACGACGTCCCGGCGGCGGTCCGGCTGGCCCGCGAACTGACCCCGGCCGGCGGCGTGGTGCTGCTGTCCCCGGCCGCCCCCAGCTACGGGCACTTCCGCAACTTCGAACACCGCTCCGAGGTCTTCGCCGCAGCCGTCCACGACACCGCACCAGTTCGGGACGCCGCACCCGGCAACTCCGCAGTGCCGGCAACGGCGGCGCGCGGAACCGGTGCTATATAGGACGGCATGATTCGTGACCGGGTAATCGCCTGTCTGCTGTTCGCCGTCGCCTTCGCCGGGCTGGTGATGCAGCGGATGTCCCCGTTCAGCGACTTCCCGTGGGCGGTGGAGGCCGTGGTCGCCGTCGCCGCCGTGACGAGTGGCCTGACCGGTGTGTGGTTGTGGGTGCGCTCGGCGCGGCAACGCTCCAGCGGCGCGGAGGCGGAAGTAGAGGCAGATGCGGGGGCGAGCGCCTCGAACGACTGAGGCGAGCCGCAGGCCGCAAACCAGCCCAGGGACGGACTGTCAGGTCGAGCCGGGTCGGCCACTACAGGCTGGCAGTTGCCGACACCCGTCGGCGGTGGGAAGGTGCATGCACCGACTTACCCCGGGGAAGGGTGGCGCCGCCGATGACCGCCAACGACCTGCTGGCCCGGCACCGGGCCGTGCTGCCCGACTGGATGCCGATCTACTACAGCGAACCCCTGGAGATCGTCTCCGGCTCCGGCCGGCGGGTCACCGGCGCAGACGGGCGCAGCTACCTCGACTTCTTCGGCGGGGTGCTGACCAACATGATCGGCTACGACATCCCGGAGATCCGCGAGGCGGTACAACGCCAGCTCGCCACCGGCGTCGTGCACACCTCCACCTTGTACCTGATCCGCCACCAGGTGGAGCTGGCCGAACGGATCGCCGCGCTGTCCGGGATCGCCGCCGCCCGGGTCTTCTTCACCAACTCCGGCACCGAAGCCAACGAGGCGGCGCTGCTGGCCGCCACCAACCACCGCCGATCGCACCAGATCCTCGCCGTCCGCAACAGCTACCACGGCCGGTCGTACGCCACGATGGGCATCACCGGGCACCGCAGCTGGTCCGCGAGCGCACTCAACCCGCTGCAGGTCGCCTGGCTGCACTCCGGTGACCGGCTGCGCGGCCTGCTGGCCCGGCTCGGCCCCGACGAGCAGCTCGACGCCGCCGTCGAAGACCTGCGCGAAGTCCTCGCCACCCAGACCGCCGGCGACGTCGCCTGCCTGATCGCCGAGCCGATCCAGGGCGTCGGCGGCTTCGTGCACGGCCCCGACGGGCTGCTCGGCGAATGGAAGAAGGTCCTCGACGAGTCCGGCATCCTGCTGATCTCCGACGAGGTGCAGACCGGCTGGGGCCGCACCGGCGAACACTTCTGGGGCTACCAGGCCCACGGCGTCGTCCCGGACCTGCTGACCTTCGCCAAGGGCATCGGCAACGGCTTCGCCCTGGCCGGCGTCGTCGGCCGCGCCGATGTGCTCAACTGCGTACCGGCGATCTCGTTCTCCACCTTCGGCGGCAACCCGGTCAGCACCGCCGCCGGCGTCGCCGTGCTCGACTACCTGCGCGACCACGACCTGCAGGCCAACGCCGCCCGCACCGGCGAGCTGCTGCGCACCGGGCTGGTCGAGGCCGCGTCGCGGCATCCGATCGTCGCCGAGGTGCGCGGCAAAGGCCTGATGCTGGCCGTGGAGATCGTCCGGCCCGGCACCCGCGAACCGGACCCGGCCGCGACCACCGCCGTATTCGAGGCCTGCCGCGCCGGCGGGCTGCTGGTCGGCAAGGGCGGCCTGTACGGCAACGTGCTGCGGATGGGGCCACCGTTGACCCTCACCGAGGACGAGGCCCGCGAAGGCCTGGCGATCCTGGTCGACGCGATCGCGTCGGTCTCGGCCACACAGGGGGCGACGGCATGACCCGGATTCCGCACTTCGTCGACGGTGCCCGTACCACCTTGGAAGCCGGCGCGGACGGTCGCCACGGTGACGTGTTCGACCCGGCGACCGGGCAGGTCGCCGCCACCGTCGGGTTCGCCACCGCCGCGCAGGTCGACGCCGTCGTGCAGGTCGCGGCGCGGGCCGCCCGCGACTGGCGCGACGTGTCACTGTCCCGGCGGGCCAACGTGCTGTTCGCCTTCCGGGAGATCATCAACGCCCGGCGCGACGAACTCGCCGCTACGATCACCGCCGAACACGGCAAGGTCCTCGCCGACGCCGCCGGCGAGGTGCAACGCGGCCTGGAGGTCGTCGAGTACGCCTGCGGCATCCCCGCGCTGCTCACCGGCAACTTCAGCGAGAACGTCTCCACCGAGGTCGACTCGTACAGCCTGCGCCAGCCGCTCGGCGTCGTCGCGGTCATCTCACCGTTCAACTTCCCGGCGATGGTGCCGCTGTGGTTCGTGCCGATCGCCGTCGCCTGCGGCAACGCTGTCGTGATCAAACCGTCCGAGAAGGACCCGTCGGCGGCGGTGCTGCTCGCGCAATGGTTCACCGAAGCCGGCCTGCCACCGGGCGTCTGCAACGTCGTGCACGGCGACCGCGAAGCCGTCGACGCACTGCTGGACCATCCGGGCGTACGGGCGGTGTCGTTCGTCGGCTCGACCCCGGTGGCCCGGCACGTCTACCAGCGGGGCACCGCCGCCGGCAAACGGGTCCAGGCCCTCGGCGGGGCGAAGAACCACATGGTGGTGCTGCCCGACGCCGACCTCGACCTGGCCGCCGACGCGGCGGTCAACGCCGGATTCGGCTCGGCGGGGGAGCGGTGCATGGCGATCTCCGCCCTGGTGGCGGTGGAACCGGTCGGCGACGACCTCGTTGCCCGGATCGTCGAACGACTCGGCAAGATCCGTACGGGTGACGGCCGCCGGCCCGGCTGCGACATGGGCCCGCTGATCACCGCCGCGCACCGCGACCGGGTCGCCGGCTACGTGGCCGCCGGCGCCACCGACGGCGCCAAGGTCGTCGTCGACGGCCGGGGCGTGTCGGTCGACGGCGACGCCGCCGGCTTCTGGCTCGGCCCCACCCTGCTGGACCAGGTGACCCCGCAGATGTCGGTCTACACCGACGAGATCTTCGGCCCGGTGCTGTCGGTGCTGCGGGTCGACTCGTACGACGCCGCGTTGGAGCTGGTCAACGGCAACCCCTACGGCAACGGTACGGCGATCTTCACCAACGACGGCGGCGCCGCCCGGCGCTTCCAACACGAGGCGGAGGTTGGCATGGTCGGCATCAACGTGCCGATCCCGGTGCCGATGGCGTACTTCTCGTTCGGCGGCTGGAAGGCGTCGCTGTTCGGCGACACCCACGCCCACGGCCGCGACGGGGTGCACTTCTTCACCCGGGGCAAGGTAGTGACCAGCCGCTGGCTCGACCCCCGCCACGGCGGCGTCAACCTCGGCTTCCCCACCCAGACCTGACCAATTCCCTACCGCAATGGCGAGATCTTCACGGGCCATCTTGTAGCCCTGCCGTCCGCCCTACCGCTGTCCGCCGCGAGAGGTCCGTCGTGACGGCCGTGAGCGTGGACCTCTCGCGGAGCTGTTCTCCCTGTTCAGATGCTGTTTGATTGTGGACGATCGCCGTTGTGGGCGGTTGGGGGAGCCCTCGGTCGGAGGACCTCTCGCGGACCGGTGGTTCCGCCGCAGGTCAGGAGGGGTAAAATTTCGACCCTGTCGCAGCTCTCTCGGGAGCTGGCCTTCTTCATCGAGGCACCGCCACATCAGGACGGCGGTTGTCCAGCGGCACGTCGTAGCTCTCTCGGGGGCTGCCTTTCATTGGTGCAGGTAAGGCGGTGGGGGCCACCTCGGGTACCGAGGTGGCCCCCACCACCGTGAGTTGGGTCAGTGGGGGAGGGTGTGGGTCTGTAGGGCGGTGGTGAAGGTGCCCCACTGGGCGGTGCTGAAGGTCAGGGTGGGACCGGTGCGGTCCTTGCTGTCGCGTACCTCGGCGCGGCCGGCGTGCCGGCGTGCTTCGACGCAGGCTCCACCGTTGCCGCCGCTGCGGCTGGAGGTGAACCAGGGGGTGTCAAGCTTCATGCCAGGTGCTCCTCGATCGGGATCGACTGCTCGCGGACCTGTCGGAAAATCCGACGGTACTCCGCCAACTCTTCCGGACGCTCCAGGTATCGAGCGCCCACATGGGACTCGACGTAGGCAATGTCGGGGTCGTCGGGATCGGCGAAGTCGAGCAGAATGAACGGGCTGACCATCGCGGCGTGGGCTCCGGCGGACCAGGGCAGGACGCGGATCTCCACCCGTACCCGTCGACCGACGTTGGCCAAGTGGGCGCGCTGCTCGGCCATGACTGCCGGGCCGCCGACCTCGCGGGCCAGCGCGCCGGCACCGAGGACTGCGACGATCCGAGCCGGATCCGCGCGGTCGTAGTAGGAGATCTGTCGGTCCAGCCGCAGCGACACCAGTCGCTCAATCTGTTGCTCGGACGCCTGCGGGTCAGCGGCCCGGAACACCGCCCGCATGTAGTCCGGCGTCTGCAACAGACCGTGGACCAATTCCGGATCATAAAGCTGGATCTCGGTCGCGGCGGCTTCGAGGCCGACGTACAGCTGAAACCAGTCCGGTACGGCGTCGCCGTGCGACTCCCACCAGCCGTGCTCGCGCAGGCACCGGCGAGCCGGGTCAGCGCGTCCGTCGTTTCCGGGTCCGCTCCGTAGAACCAGCACAGACCTCGCACCGTGTTCATCTTGACCGGGAACTTGCCGTTCTCGATGCGCCACAACGTCGTACGGGAACAGACCTTGGCCCGCTCCACCTCATGCTCGGTGCGGGCTGCCTCCTCGCGTAGTCGGCGTAGTCGCCGCCCCAGCTGACGGCGCACCACAGTCGGTCCGGTGACCGGCATCGCTTCACCTTCCTCTCATTCGACACCACCACCCATGCCGATGTTTCAAAATGAAACACGGGGCCGGGTTGGCCGCCGAATTCACACGTCAGAGCCGTGACGGGTCGGCGTCCACGATCGAGTCTGCCGTACCCGGGCGAAAAATGTGGTCCGCCACCAGGAGGAAATCGACGCGGGTTCGGGGAGAAAGTTGATCAACGTTGGGTGGCGGTCGCCGAGCCGGCCGATCATCCGCACCACTCATCCGGTCCGGGCGATGGGTTGATCTGATGCCCATTGATCAGCTGCCGGCCGGTGCCGGCCGGTGGCGATACACCGACGTTCGGATGATTGCCGATTCGATCAATGCCCCACCACTATGGGGGCCGACTTCTCACGTTAGGCGGGGTCGTTGGTCATTTCGCTCTCGGAGCTTCCGACTGATCAGGTGGTGTGGATCAGGCACCTTCGCATGGGCGACTGGGACCGCGTGGTAGCGACGTCGCCGGATTCTCCGGCGGTTGTCGTGCACCGTACCGCCGGGTTGTCGAGCCAGCAGGCGACCGTCGCCGCCGTCCTCGACGACATGGAGGCGACCGCCGGCCAGCTGTTTCCCGCCTGGCTGCCGGGGGCCGAAGGGATCACGACGTCGGCCGGCGCCGCGCCGGTCGCCGTACGAACGCTCGCGGTCGCCCACGCGGCCGCCACCGCCCAGTCCGGCCCGTTCCTCGCCGACCTGGCGGCCGCTGCCCTGACCGGATCGACGGCACACACCCGCCGGCACCAGCCCGAGGTGCGGGCACGCGGGCTGGCCCGGGTCCTCGCGGCCAGCTTCGACCGGCCGGCGTGCGCGTTGGTGCTGCGGCCGCCCGATCACCTCGACGTGGCGGCGACGCTGGCGCTGGGCCAGGCGGCGCAGTGGCTGGTCGACCACGGCCGACTGACCGTCTGGATCGACAGCGATTCGCCGTACGGCATTGAAAGTCGGCCGCGTGCGACGGAGCCTCCGCCGGTGGTCCGCCCGCGGCGTCAGCCGCGCGTCGGCGGACGCCGGACGCCGAGCGTCGTCGGCAAGCCGCATCCGACCAGCCGCGCCGAAGTGGTGCTCGAAACCGCCCTGGCCCGCCGGACCTGGGCCGCCGGCCGCGCCTGGAACCACACCGTCAGACCGGGGCCGTTGGTCAACCCCGTCCGGGTCGATCTGCTCTGGAAACGGGAACGCTGTGTCGTCGAGATCGACGGAGATGACCATCGGACGGCGGGGAAGTACACCGAGGACCGGCATCGCGACGTGATGATCCAGCTCAACGGGTACGCCGTGCTCCGCTTCACCAATTCGCAGGTGCTCGGCGATATCGACAACGTGCTCGTACTCCTGCAGCAGTTTCTCACCAACCGTAGGCGCACCGGGAAAGGCCGTTGAACATGTCGGACGAGAAGTTGACCATGGTCGAGACATCGGCGTTGCTGATCCTCCTGGCCGAGGCCGGCCCGGTGCCAAATACCAGCCTCACCAATGATCATCGCTGTGAGCTGAAGAAGCCGTCCCGGGAAAAGCTGGCGCGGTTGAAACTGATCGAGGTCGGCGGCACGCCACGCCGGCTCGTGCTGACGTTGAGTGAAGCGGGTTGGCGGCGCTGCCGCACCGAACTTGCCACCGGATCACCGCCACCCGGATCGGGCGCCATCGGCGGCGCGCTCTATGCCGTACTCCTGCGATTGGATCGTTTCCTGACCGCGCAGCAGCTCAGCCTCGGCGACTTCGTGACCGCCTCGGACGCCCCCGCCGCCAACGACCTACCGGCCGTGCCCGGCGCGCCGGCAGCGGATGAGCCGGCTGTCGAGGAGCGGGTGCTGGCGGCGTACCACAAGGTCGCCCGCCGAACCGGCGACCTGGTGAACCTTGCCGACCTGCGCGACCTGGTCGACGACCTCGATTCGGCCGACGTCGACGCGGCGCTGCGCCGGCTGCACCGTCGACCCGGCGTCACCCTCGTGCCGGAAGCCAACCAGAAGGCCCTCGACGCACGGACCCGGGCCGCCGCCGTGGTAATCGGCGACCAGCCCAAACACATGATCACCATGGCGGCGTCATGACCGAAGCGGCGCTGAAAGCCCTCACCCATCTGCAGTTCAACTACACGCCGACGATGAACGACGTCTGGAAGCGGGCGGCGTCCCACGTCGACGGGCTGCACACGGACGTGCTCCGGACCATCCTCGACGGACTGGCGCTGGCGAAGAAGAGCCCGGACACCAGCCCGATCGGCGTCGCCGTGCGGGGCCAACGCGGTGCGGGCAAGACCCATCTGCTCAGCCGGGTCCGTGAGCTGACCCAGCTCGACGGCGGCTACTTTTTCCTGATCAACCTGCTCGACGCCAACGCCTTCTGGCGCAGCGCCGCCGTGTCCATGGTCGATGGCCTGCACCAGCCGGTAGACGACGATGGCACCACCCAGCTGCAGGTGTTCCTGCAGCGTCTCGCCGACGGCCTCGAACTGTCCGTGGTGACCCGGATGGCGGTGACCGGCCGGGCCCCGATGACCGTGGACCGGCTGGACGAGTTCGTGGCCGCCCTGGGCAGGTCCAACCGTCGGATCGGGATCGGCTGCCGGGACACCGCCCGCGCGCTGGCCCTGCTCGCCGGCCTCGACCCGCGAGCGCAGGACGTTGCCAACTCGTATCTGCTTGCCAACGACGAAGCGGAGCCCGGTGAACGGCTCGCCTGGGGCATCCGGCCGGCCCGACGGCTGCCGCAGGAGATGGTCTCGGACGTGTCGCGCCTGCTGGCGCTGACCGGACCTTCGGTCATCGCGGTGGACCAGGTCGACGGCCTGATCGCGCAGGTGGCCAACCGCAGCCACGCCGCCGGCCAGCCCGGCACCGCAGGCACCAGCACCGGTTCCGGTTCCGAGGAGGACGGCTGGCGCGCGGCGGTCTCGATCGACCAGGTCGCCAGCGGGCTGATGGAGCTGCGGGAGCTGACCTGGCGGACGCTGACGGTGCTGTCGTTGCTGCCTGTCTCCTGGGCGTTGATCAAAAGCAACGCCGTCGACACCGCCCAGGACCGGTTCCGGGAAACCGCCCCGCTCGAATCGATCCCGGACGCCGACCTCGGCCGGACCCTGGTCGAGCGCCGGCTCGCGGCACACTACGGCGAGGTCGGGTTCGTGCCGCCGCACCCGAGCTGGCCGGTGCGGCCCGAAGCGTTCGCCGACGCCGCCGACTTCACCCCACGCCAGCTGCTCATCAACGTCGAACGGCACATCCGCGCCTGCGTCCGCGACGGCCAGGTCACCGAGATGACCACGCTCACCACAGCCGCCGCCGAGAAGTCGACCGCCGAGGCGAAACCGACGCCGACGGCACCGGAACCGGCCGCTGCCGGCCCGTCGTCACACAAGCTCGATCAGCGGTACGCCGAACTGCGCGCGGAGGCGCAGGTAGCCGGACTGCTCGAGCCGGCCAACGAGGACACTCAGGTGCCGCAGCTGCTCGCCGCCGGCCTGCGCGCGTGGACCTGGGAAAGCGCGGACACCGACTTCGACCAGGACACGATCCCGGTCCGCCGACCGGTCCTGCACGCCCGGCTGCGGCGCACCCTCGACGACACGACCGGCGACGATGCTCACTGGGCTTTCCGGGCCATCGCCGCGCAGCACTACAACGCCGAGCTGTCCCGGCTGCGCAACGCGTGCGACGCCGCCGGGTTGGCCCACGAGGTCGCCAACCGGCGACTGTTCATCCTGCGCAACGACGAGTGGCCGCGAACTCCCGCAGTACGCAAGGCGGCCGAAGACTTCGTCGCCGCCGGCGGGCAGACCCTGCCGGTCACCGAGGACGACCTGCGTAGCCTCGTCGCGCTGCAAGCGCTGCTCGCCGAGGAACCGGACGGCCTGCAGGCATGGCTGGCGGACCGGCGCCCCGCCTCGCGTACCGCGTTGTTGTCGACCGCGCTCGCCGACGCCGGCCGCGAACCGGCCGCCGACGGACCCGGCCCTGTCGTCGCTTCCGAACCAGCCGCCGAGCCAGCCGGTGTGCAGCTGCGGGTGGGTGCCGACTTCGACCACGGCGATCCGGTACGGGTGGAGCTGGCTGCTCTGCGCAAGCACGTCGCCATCTTCGCCGGCTCGGGCTCCGGCAAGACCGTCCTGATCCGGCGGCTGGTCGAGGAGTGCGCGCTGCTTGGCGTATCCGCGATTGTCCTGGACCCCAACAACGACCTCGCCCGGCTCGGTGACCCGTGGCCGGAACCGCCGGCAGCGTGGGGCTACGGCGACGCGCGGGCCGCCGCCGACTACCTCGACGCGACTGACGTCGTGGTGTGGACGCCGGGTCGGGAGGGCGGCCGACCGTTGACGTTCCAGCCGCTGCCGGACTTCAGCGGCGTACGCGATGACCCTGACGAGTTCACCCAGGCGGTGGACAGCGCCGTCGACGCGCTGGCCCCACGCGCGAAGGTGGCCGCCACCACCGCGAAGGCGATGCGCGGGCAGGCCGTCCTGCGGCAGGCGTTGCGCCACTACGGCCGCCACGGTGCCACGGCGACCCTCGCCGGCCTGATCGCCCTGCTCCGCGAGCTGCCCGACGGGGTCAGCGAACTGGCCGGAGCGGCGTCGATCGCCGCCGACCTGGCCGAGAACCTGGAGGCGGCGCGGATCAACGACCCGCTGTTCGGCGGTACGGGGGAGTCGGCCGACCCGGGAATCCTGCTCACCCCCGCTCCGGGCAAACGCGCCCGCGTCTCGGTGATCAGTTTCGTCGGTCTGCAAGGAGAGGAGAAACGGCAGGGCTTCGTCAATCAGCTTCAGCTGGCACTCTTCTCCTGGATCAAACGCAACCCGGCCGGTGACCGACCACTCGGCGGGCTGCTGGTGATGGACGAGGCGCAGACCCTCGCACCCTCCGGGCCGATCACGCCCTGCACCCGCAGCACGCTGATGCTCGCCTCCCAGGCCCGCAAGTACGGGCTCGGCCTGGTCTTCGCCACCCAGGCACCGAAAGGCCTGCACAGTCAGATCCCCGGCAACGCGGCGACCCAGTTCTTCGGGCTGCTCAACGCGCCGGTGCACATTGAGGCGGCCCGCGAGATGGCCCGGTTCAAGGGCGGCGACGTGCCGGACATCTCCCGGCTGAGCAGCGGACAGTTCTACGTCGCGGTCGAGGGCCAGCCGTTCCGCAAGGCCCGTACGCCGCTCTGCCTCACCCACCACCCGGCCAGCCCGCTGACCGCCGAAGACGTCCTCACCCGCGCCCAGCAGAAGATGTCGCCATCGGACGCTATAGTGTCGCCGCCCGTCGAGTAACCCTCGCCGTCGACCGCGCCGGATGCCGTTCCGCCGACCTTGCGTACGGCCGCCGGCCCGGCCTTGGCCGCCGCGACGCCGGCGGCGGCGACACCGACCGGTCCGGCGGCGGTTCCGGCCCCCGCCGCGCCCGCGCCGGCCGCGCTGGCACCCGCACCTGCGCCGGCCGCACTGCCGGCAGCACCAGCTCCCGCCCCGGCCGTCCCGGCACCCGCTCCTGCGGTTCCGGCACCTGCCGCGCCGGCCCCGGTGGCTCCACCGCCGGACGTGCCGGGTCCGCCGGAGGGTCGGGGAGCTGGCGTGGGCGCGGATGGTGTGGCACCGCCTGGGCGACTCTGGCCGCCGCCGCTTCCTGCGCTGCTGGACCCGCCGCCGGAGCCGCTGAGGCGTACCGCGCCGGAGGCGACCTGTCCGGCGCTGGAAGCCGCGGTGACCGCCATACCGCTGGAGCCGCCGCCGCTGGACAGCACCGTCACGGCCGGGGCGATGAGCCGCATCAGGGCGGGTAGCGCGACGATGGCCATGACAAACATAGTCAGACCGGTCAGCAGGTCGGTCAGGCTGGCGCCCTCACCGCCGAGCCAGAACACGGCGGCGTAGATCGTGGCGGCGGCCGGCTTGTAGAGCACCAGGGCACCGACCCACGTCAGGTACCGGCTCCGCACCTGGCCGCCCACGGCGGCGGCTGCTGGTAGCAGACCGGCCAACAGGATCAGTCCGGCGTTGCGGGCGAGTAGCAGCAGGAGCTGCACCATCGAGGACAGGAACAGCATGATCGAGATGCCGATGGCCGCCAAGGCTGGCAGCGCGCCCGCCGGGGGTGCGGGAACGGCGGCGGGAGCGAGCAGCAGGAGCCGTCCGCCGAGGTCACCGTTGGCGGAGGCGGAGAGGATCCAGTCCGAGTAGGCGTCACCGATGCCGACCAGGAGCTGTATCGCAGGCACGCCGGCGGCGGTCAGCAGCACCAGGCCGATCAGGTTCTTGCCGAAGACCCCGGCTTCCCGGCCGTTGCGTTCCAGCGCCATCTTGATGGCGGCGAACAGCACCGCGCCGACGGCGATCGCCGCGACCGCCCAGTTGGTGTAGGCGCGCAGGTTCGCGACCACCCCGGATGTCTGCGACACCTCCGGGGTGGGGATGGACAGCCAGCCGGCGACCAGGGCTTTCAGCATCTCCGCAGCGGCCAACGACGCCTGCTCTGCCAGCTCCTCGAGGAACCGGCCGGCGGTGCCCTGCAGGATCTCGCCGGGGATGCACATCGGGTCCAGGATCGGGGTGCACACCTACTGGGCTCCCCACTCGACGACACCGGTCAGGTCGGTGGTCTGCCGGTTGATCGACGTCCACGCGCCGCCCGGTGGGGCGACCATGCGCCAGTCTCCGTCGCGCCACCGCAGGGTCAGCGACAGCACGTGCCAGCGGGGCGTGCCGGCCGACGGGGCGCGGAAGGCCAGACCGATCACGGCGGTGTCCGGCGTGTAGGACTGGAAGGAGAAGCCGGCGATCTGGCTGAGCTCGCCGGGCCCCGCCGGGGTGTCTGCGGCGTCGCGCAGTGCCGCGAGGAGCCGGTCGCGGTCCGCGTCGGGCTCGAACTGGCCCTCGATGGTCGGCTCCCACGAGTCACGGCCGGAGGAGAAGCCGGCCCGGACGGCGAGTTGCGCTGCGGCGATCAGCGCGCCCTCGGGGGTGTGCGCGTATCCGGCGGCGGTGCCGTCGCCGACGCGGGTGGGCCCGGCGGTGTCGCTGACGGGTACGGCGGTCTGGCCGACCAGTTCCCACCGCACGTCGGCCGGCGGCGTGGTCGGCGCAGCGGTGGGCAACGGGTTCCCCGCAGTGGGCTCGGCTGCTGGCGGCGCACTGGTGGGCGGTGGGGCGTCATCGTCGTTGTCGGTGTCGCGGGATGACACCGCGACCAGCACGCCGGCGACGACGACGATCAGGACCAGGGCGGCGGAGGCGATGAAGCCAGGGCGGGTCCACGGCGGGCGGTCGGCGAAGTCCTGGGAGTCAGACGAGCGAGGCATCGACGTTCCTTCAGATCAGTGCGGAGACCACCGCTGACGCGCTGCCGATGAGGACACAGGCGGCGAAAACCCAGCCGAGCTGGGAGATGTTGGTGTCGTCGCCACGGCGGTGCGACAGGGCCATCTTCGCGGCGGTGAAGATGACGCCGGCGACGCAGGCGGCGGTGGCCAGGTAGGCGACCCACTGCAGGAGCGTGAGGACCTTGTCGGCCACGCCGGGTGGCGCGACGCCACCTCCCGGGTTCGGTACCGGTCCGACCGGAACGCCGGTCGGGTCCTGCAGGGGCAGCGCTGAGATGACGTGGAGCAGTTGGTCGACGTAGGTGATCAGGGTCATCGTTGTCCGTCCTGGGGGGCTTGAATCCTCTGCCAGATCGCGGTGCGCAGCGCCTCGATGTCGGGGGAGGCGCCGATGTCGTGTGGATCGTCGGCGGCGAGCAGCGCGTCGATCCAGCCGACGCGCCAGACGTGCGGGGCCCATCCCCGCAGCAGGCGTAGCCGGTCGGTGGCGATGCGCGGTGGGCGTCGCGGTGAGGCGTCGACGGCGACCAGGCCGTGGAGCGTCATCACGTTGGCGAGGCCCGGCCGCCGCCACTGCTCGATCGCGCCGGTGGCCGCCCAGGTGCCGGCGGCGGAGGCCCGGCAGACCAGCACCACGTGAGTCCGCGGCATTGTCGGCGTGGCTATGGGCCAGCTCCTGCCGAAGTCCAGCCCGAAGCCGACGAGTCGGGCCAGTGTGGTCACCCCGGCGCCGCCGTGACATCCGACCCACCACACCGGCGGCCAGGTGGTGAGATTCTGTGGAATCGCGGCGAACGGCAGCGGCGGTGCGAGACCGGGCCGCGTGCGGGCGACCTTCACCAGCGGCTCCATCGCCCCGCGCGGGGACCCTCCGTCATTTGATGCCTCCCCCGTGTTGCAAGATCACTCACGAGTACCGAACAGTAGCACCGTGTTTCAAAATGGATCTATCGTGTTTGCTCTGCCGCGATAGGACTGGGAAAGACACCACAGGGGAGACGTCGAATGGCACGCAGAGCACGCGATCGCACACGCATCCGTTACTTGAGTGGTGTCGTTCTGGCGGCGGCATTGACGGTCGGCTGTGCACCGGCTGGGGGGTCGGGCGTGCCGGGGCCGGAGCGCAGCGGCCCGGTCTACCCGACGATCCCGGCCGCAGAGGGATTCTCGCCGCCGGTGGGTGAGCAGCCGGGCGGGGATGGCCACGATGTCGGTGCGCCCGTAGCTCCTGCGCCGCCGGTGCAGGCGGCGCCTGTCGCGGCGGCGTTCGCTACGGCGTGGGCGCGACCCGACCTGACGGCGCAGGCGTGGTGGCAGGGGGTCGCGGCTCTGTGTGACGACGGGTTCGCCGCCGCGCTGCGGACTGTCGACCCGGCGCAGGTGCCGGCGACGCGGGTGACGGGTCAACCGGTGGTGGTCGAGGCACCGGAGGCGGGTGCGGCGGTGTACGACGTGCCGACCGATGCGGGCACGTTGACGGTCACGCTGTCCGACGTCGGTGGCCGGTGGGTGGTGACCGGGAACGACTTCAGCCGGGCGGTCCGATGAGCCGGCCGCCGATCGCGTTGAGTGTCGCGGTCGTGGCAGTGGTCGCGTTGGTGTGCGGCGGCATGGTGGGTATGCCGCTGTTGCTGTTCGGCCAGGCGCAGGCGGAGGCTGCGGCGTGTGAGGTGCCCCTATCGGCGTTTCAGCACATCCGTCCTCGGTGAGTGCTGCCCCCGCGTTGACGCAAATGCGAAAGGAAATCTGAGTGCGTTCGTTGGATCTTGCTGTGTTGCTGGCCGCCGGGTCGCCCGGTGGGTCGAGCTGTCTGATGTCTCGGGAGTTGCCCTTCACTGGTGCGGCAGGGCGGTGGGGGCTGCCTCGGGTACCGAGGCAGCCCCCACCGCCGTGGGTTGGGTTGTCAGTGGGGGAGTGCGCCGGTTTGCAGGGCGGTGGTGAAGGTGCCCCACTGGGCAGTGCTGAAGGTCAGGGTGGGGCCGGTGCGGTCTTTGCTGTCGCGTACCTGGGCGCGTCCGGCATGCCGGCGGGCTTCGACGCACTGACCACCGTTGCCGGCGCTGCGGCTGGAGGTGATCCAGGGGGTGTCAGATTTCATCGTAGGTACTCCTCGATCGGGATCGACTGGTCGCGGATCAGTCGGAAAACTCGACGGTACTCCGCCAGCTCTACAGGACGCTCCAGGTAGCGAGCGCCCATATGGGACTCGACGTAGACCACGTCCGGGTCGTCCGGGTCGGCGAAGTCCAGCACAGTGAAAGCGCCCGCGAACGCGGCGTGGGCACCAGCGACCCCGGGCAGGATTCGCACTCCCACTCGGACCCGGCCGCCCATGCTGGCCAGATGGGCGCGTTGCTCGGCCATCACGGCCGAGCCGCCGACCTCGCGAGTCATTGCACCCTCTCCGAGGACCGCGACGATCCGGGCCGGCTCCGCACGGTCGTAGTAGGAGATCTGCCGGTCCAGCCGCAGTGACACGAGGCGCTCGATCTGCTGCTCGGAGGCCTGCGGGTCGGCGGCCCGGAACACCGCCCGCATGTAGTCCGGCGTCTGCAACAGACCATGGATCAACTCCGGATCGTAAAGCTGGATCTCGGTGGCGGCGGCTTCGAGGCCGACGTACAAGCGAAACCAGTCCGGCACGGCGTCGCCGTGCGATTCCCACCAGCCGTGCTCGTCGCAGGCACCGGCGAGCCGGGTCAGCGCGTCCGTCGTCTCCGGATCCGCTCCGTAGAACCAGCACAGGCCCCGTACCGTGTTCATCTTGACCGGGAACTTGCCGTTCTCGATGCGCCACAACGTCGTACGCGAGCAGACCTTCGCCCGCTCCACCTCATGCTCGGTGCGGGCTGCCTCCTCGCGTAGTCGGCGTAGTCGCCGCCCCAGCTGACGGCGCACCACAGTCGGTCCGGTCACCGGCATCGCTTCACCTCTCTCTCGCCCGACACAATCACCGCCCGTGCCAATGTTTCAAAATGAAACACCTGGTCGGGCTGGTCGCCGGATCACCACGTCACAGTGGAGACAAACCGGCGTACACGTAGATTCTGCCTTATCGGGAAGGGAAACGCGGGCCGCGACAATGGTGAATTCGACGGAGATCATGATGGGATGGATGAGCCAGACGGGCTGCCGCGGCAGGTCAAGCGTCGCAGGCTGCGGACAGGAGGGCACAAGGTGGATCTTCATGAGGACTTGTCGGTGGACTGCCTGTTCTGCCGGCGTGATGATGAGCAGCTCAACCGCATCTCGTATCAGAACTCGACCTGCTTCGCCCGGCTGGACAACTTCCCGGCGGCAGAGGGGCACACCGAGATCGTTCCGAAGCGCCATGTCGAGTCATTCTTCGATCTCACTCCGCAGGAGTTGCTGGACGCGTACGCGCTGATCTTGACGGTGCGCACCGACCTCGCCGCGCGGCTGCGGCCGGATGGGTTCACGATCGGGATCAACGAGGGTCGCGCGGCCGGGCGCAGCATCGACCACCTGCACATCCATGTGATTCCCCGCAGGTTCGGCGACGTCGAGGACCCAGCCGGCGGCATCCGGCAGATTCTGCCGAACTGCCACCCACAGACGTGGGCGGCCGCGACGGCCGAAGCGCTCCACCGGCCTGATCGGCTGCTGCGCTGAGCGGCGCGCGTGCGCCCAGGGCCGGATCAGTGTCGTGCCGGACCACGGCGACGCAGCCGGCGAACTCGCCCTCGCGGTTCGCGACGTGCTGCGGCAAGAGCCTGCCATGCCGGGGACGCGACCGGTCACCCCGACGGTCGTTTATCACCGGGAGAGCCTCATCGACTGCCATATCTTCCTCACCGCCCGACGACATCGCCCGCCAGCCACACGGCCTCGTACTGGACACCACGTTCCTGCCGGCAGTTGCCGTGCTGCGGGCAGTCCTTCACCATCTGGGAGCGCCCCGATGACCTCGCCCGCGAGCTTCTCCGATGAACCGACCCGGGTCGCCGCGCTCGTCAATGCCTTCCTCACCGGCCAGTCCGGCTCGGTCCTCGGCGACGAACTTGGCCCGCACGCCACCCTCACCACCGGGGCCGACGCACGCGACGATTGCGCCATCTACGACCTCGACGGTCCGGTCACCCTCGTCGTCGGGTCCGATTACGTACGCGGCCCGAAGTTCGCCCTCTACGAGCACGGTCTGCTCACCAACTTCGACATCGGCTACTGAGCCTTTGCGAGTAACGGTCCGCGACTGGGTGTAGTGCCGGTACTCGGCTCAGGTGGTTCGGTTGTG